>JALHHX010000387.1 GCA_022837245.1 Lentisphaerota bacterium | reverse complement strand
CCCAAGGGCAATCGTGAAAAAATGCCGCTTACGGAAGTGATTGCAGCGTTCGACCTGCCGCAAATCCTTCGCCACAATGCGCGGTTCGATCTCGCCAAGCTGGTTTGGCTGAACGGCGAATACCTGCGCGAGTTGAGCGACGAACGCTTCTACGAGTTATCCGCCGAAGCGCTGCGGCGCGGCGGGTTGGAGCTTGCCCGGTATCCGGACGCCTACGTACGTGCCGCGCTGGAAACATGCAAGGGCAAGGTGAAGCTGTTCAGCGAATTGCCGGCCTACGCCGGGTTCTACTTCACGGACGAAATAAAATACGATCCTGCGGCGGCGGAAAAGGAGTTCACCCCGGAAAACCGGCCGCGGGTGGACAAACTGCGCGCGGCACTGGCCAAACTGGAGCCGTTCGAGCCGGATCCAATTGGCGCGACGCTCAAAGCCGTGGCGCAGGAACTGGGCGTGAAAACGGGTGTGCTGGTGCATCCTACGCGCCTGGCCTGCTGCGGCAACACCGCTGGCCCCAGTCTCTATCATTTGCTGGCAATCCTCGGCAAAGACCGCGCGTTGGCGCGCCTGGATCAGGCGCTCGCCCGGATGGTCTAGGCCACCTTCCTTAACCGGCCAGGTTGCGGTTCTTGGCGCGCGAATCAGTTGCCAGTCGCGCCTTGAAGGCCAGCAGTTTCTTCTGGAGCGCCGCATCTCCGACTGCCAGGATTTGCAGCGCGAGCAAGCCGGCATTGCGGGCCCCGCCAATCGCGACCGTCGCCACCGGTATGCCGCTGGGCATTTGTACGATGGACAACAGCGAGTCGAGCCCCTTCAGTGCTTTGCTCTCGATTGGCACCCCGATTACCGGCAGCGTGGTAAACGCCGCCGCTACCCCCGGCAAATGCGCCGCCCCTCCGGCTCCGGCGATGATTACCTGCAAACCGCGAGCCCGCGCCGTCGTGGCATAACGCTCCAGGTCCCGTGGCGTGCGATGCGCGGAGATGACCCGCTCTTCGCTGGCCACGCCAAATTCAGCGCAGGCCTCCGCCGCCGCCTTCATGGTGGGCCAGTCGGAGTCGCTGCCCATGATGATTCCGATCCGGGGTTTGGGAGTTTGCTTCATGGGCGGTATGATTTACTTTGGTTTGTGGAAACTCAATCCTGAAATGGCCGGTTGTCGCCGAATTGTAAGGCTGGCTTTGTTAGGGCTGAAACTATGGCG
>JALHHX010000386.1 GCA_022837245.1 Lentisphaerota bacterium | reverse complement strand
ACCGCCTGCCCCTCGTGCCCCTGCCCCCGCGAAAACGGCGGGTTCTGCAGGCGACGATGAAGGCAGTGGGAGTGTTGAAGTAGGCAACAAGGCCGCCGGCGATCCGGGGTCGCGCCGTGCGCGAGGCCGCACCCCGCACTCCACGCTCCAAACCGGATAGAGCAGCCCCCCGTTTAGAGCCTGTCCCCCAAGCGGTTTGTTTGGAAGAGCGCCGCCTGCGCGGCGACAATGCGGGCGTGCGCGGATAGCCGACGGCTGTTTGGGGCACGGAGACGGATAAATCCCCGGTCAGGAACGACTCGCCTTCGCAAGGCCGCCCCTTTAGAAACCGTGCCGGCAGGCCCCCGACCGCCCTCGGCGGGGCGCTACTGGACTGCAGCCCACGACATCCCTGCCACCCCAGCAGCAGTCCGCGCCAAAGGCGGCCAGCCGGCAGCAGCCCCTATCACGCACCCTCGCATTTGCGGCCTTTCACCAAAACCGCCGCGCCGGCGCGCGACGAACCCTCGCCGCCAGCCGTGGCGCTCGATGCCGCGCCCCTCGGGGACCGGCTCCCATTTAGCTCTTCGCGGGCTCAGCCGGCGCCGCCGCCGGCTGCCGGCCAAACACACTGAACAAGAGCGTCCACACGAGCACGAAAATGGCTGCCGGAATGAAGAACCCCTTCCAGTTGTGCCGCTGGGCTTTCAAATAGTCCTCGCGGGTGACCTTGGTCCCAATCCGCTCGAACGTCGCCTTCAACTCTGCCCGGGTGTAGTCCACCCCGCCCGCTTCCCAGTTTTCCGGCAGCTTATCCAGGTCAATGGAACCGTCCGGCTGGGTGTACATCCCGAGGTGCTCCCCGAAGTTGAATACGTTCTTATCGCCACAGAGATATTTGACCGACTTGGTCAGGTCCAAATAACGCCAAGCCGAGGTTTCCATCGCCGGGTCATTCCATGCCGGGAGCGCTTTCCCCGGCTGCCCTTCCTCGACCGCCACCGTCTTGGTGATGGCCGGGGCATTGCGGTCAAACTGGTAGCCGAACGCGTAACCGCTGAGCACCTGGCCGACTCCCAACAGCAAAAACGCCAGCAAACTCTGGACGCTCGCCTTGAGATGCGCCGGGGCCACCCGGTCGCCAAACATATAGGCCGCCACATAAAGGAACGCATACCCCATCCCGTGGAAGAGCAACCCGATCAGCGCAAACTGGAACCCCGCCA
>JALHHX010000101.1 GCA_022837245.1 Lentisphaerota bacterium | reverse complement strand
GTGAAGTTCGTTATGTTGTTCGCGTTGTTGAACATCTTGTAGCCATTGTTGATCCCCGTGACGCCATCTGTCATGCGTGTGAGAATATCCCGCAGCAATGCCGGCGTGGTGCCGCCGTCGCCGCCGAAGGCAATTTGCGTGGCAGTTCCGGAGACTTTGTTGGTGTAGACGCCCGGCAACGCGTATACGTGCGAACGCACCCCGTTGCCCGAAAGCCCCGTCACCGAGCTTCCATCGCCCCAGTCGATCGAAAAATCAACGGAGCCGTTGATCAACACGCTGAACGTCTGGCTTGCCGTCGTCGTCTGTATGACGTAATCAAACGTGCCTTCCGCCATTGCTGAAAAGCAAAAGCTCGACAACATTAACATCACCACAATGCGGCATGAAGTCGCAAGTTCCTCAAAAGACAGGTGCTTTTTCATGGATACTACTACTCTCCCTCCGTGTTCTGACCACAGCAGGCACCGGGTTCCCGGCATGCTATGGATGTAATTAGTGCCTGAAGCCGCAAGAGAAATACGACATCCCCCCCGCGATTCCCTTATTATAGCACAGTAATGGCAAAAGAGAATAAAACTTTTGTGCTATTTGTGGTAAAAATGTGCTGTGATTTTTTCTGAGCACACTGCACCACCGATGGTTGCCAAGGGTGACGGCAACCATCGGCAAAACCGATTTCACTGATATGACTAGACCAAAGAAGCCAATCTAGACCTTTAGATTCCTATTTTGAAAAAACCATATGGGTAGCTACTGTCTTGGAAATATGTACTGTCGTCAGCCAGATAATGTCTTATACACTAACCACACTCTAGATTTTGAACTCATCTGATAACGATCACCGTCTCCGAAGGAGGTATGATGGACACGAAGGCGATGGTTCCCGGCTCGGCCTGCGGAACGATGGCCGCCTGTCCATTTTCGCCTTTCGCGACGGAAACCGTCCCAGTGAAATCCTCCCAATTCTGAGCAACAGCAACCAACTTACGATCGCCAGCCAAGATCCTGTCTTCTTCACTTTCTGGAACATCAACCCACACGGAAACTCGACCACCGCCACCGCCGCCGCCGCCTTTGGCAGCCGTACCGCCCTTTCCGCCGTTTGCGGAAAGCAACCCCGTTCCGAAGAATCTCCTGCAATTGAGAAAGATTCCGCCTCCAGCTCCCCCGCCTCCGCAAGTATCTCCCGGGTTGCCATTTGCGGATATAGTGCCATCAACAGTGGCGTCGCCTACAATCTTCATCTTGATAGCGCCGCCACCATTGCCGCCATATCCGACCCAGGTCGACTTTCCACCGCCGCTACCGGCATACGGGGCTACGGCAAGTCCGTTTGTTATGCCGCCTACGCCGCGGCTGTCACCACCGCCGCCAGCACCAGCACCGCCATATCCGCCACCGCCGCCATACGTTCCCGTACCGCCAGCTCCCAGTCCTAAACCCTGGAGCAATCCTTGCCCATCTGCAACAACCTTTCCGCCAGCGAAGACCATTAAGTTACTTTCAATGTTAAAGATTGGTGCGCCGTATAGGCTATTTCCACTTGTAACATACAAATAGGAGTTTGCATGCACTCTAAGCGACTGACCCACAGAAATCAGCGCGCCGTATCCCGGGTATGCCGAAATTTGAGGTTCCACATTGAACGTCAGCGATCCACCATTTGTAATCACGAGGTTTCCAGAGCACGAGAACGTGGCAACACCAGAAACAGGGTTGGTCGCGACATCAATGATTCCTCCGGAAAGCACAAGATCGCCGGTGTAATCAAATGGATATTGCATTCTAAGCGTGCCGCCTACTGACAGAGATTCGCAGCTTAATTGGGCGTTATTGTTTAGCAACAACTCGGTACCCGGAGCCACGGTCAGCGAGCCTGGTGAAAAATCAAAACCGGCAGGGAATTTTATCGTACCGCTGTTGAGCGAGAACGTGGCCGGAGCCCAAGATGTAAATCCAGGAATGTCCAGCACCCAACTGCTCGACACGGTCTCCTGCGGATAAAACGAGTTTTCATTGAAGAAAAGCGATCCAACACCGGGATTCCCAACTGTGCCCCGCCATAGATCAAACACCACGGACGGGGACAACGCCGCCTGAGCGGTGCTGTTGGTATAGACGACCGCTATTCTGCCTCCGCCGCCGTTCCCGGTTCCCTGTATCGAGAAAATGGCGGGGTTCCCTTTGGCGACCACGCTTCCGGTTCCAGTAAAACTACCGCAGTGGATATACACCGAACCGCCTGATCCTCCGCCCGCGGCTCCGCCTGAACCATCCTGCCCGTTCGCCTTGATCGAGCCATACACGCTTACCTGCCCGCTGGCATCGATGTAGACGGCGCCGCCGCCCTCGCCGCCTTTAATGTTGGTCCACGTGCCCATCCCTCCTCCGCTTCCTGGAAGCATAGGCTCCGAGCTCGACCCATAGGTTGCTCCTCCTATCGCATTGGCTTTGCTGGTGCCGCCAACACCCCCATAACCGCCGCCAGCTCCGGTATATGCCGTCCCTCCACCGCCGGGGCCTTTGCCAACAGGAGACCCAAGAACACCGCCCAAGAATCCTTTTGCAGATACGTCTATTGTTCCTGTTGATCCGACAGTCAGATTTCCACACATAATCTTAACGCGAGCGTTCGGTATCCACTGGCCGAGAGAGTTTGTAGTTGTGGCATTGTTTGGTCCATGCGTAACATTGCCTGCAATTGTGACCTCAGCGGCGTTTAGAACTGTATCCCAGCCTTCGAAAGTCAGCGTCTTGCCGCTATTGACGGTAACCGATGCCAGTTGCGGCGTAGCCTCGTCAAGAGTCACGGCATGGTTGATCGTCACCACCGCCCCGGTGCGAGGCGCGCCCGGCACGTTCCACGTCGCCGGGTTCGTCCACATGCCGTTGGCGATGCTTGTCCATTGCTCAACAACGCCGATAGTCGAAAAGCTTGTGACGGCCGAGCTCTCGGAACCATACGCGTTTTCAGTATGAGCCTGAAAGTAATACATCGTCATTGGCGAAAGCCCAGCCAGGCTCACCGAATACGCTCCCATGGGCACCAAGCCGAGGTCGTTCGTGTTGACAAGCGCGTCCTGAGCCGTCCCCCATGTGAAGCAAACTCGCGCATCGTTCCCGTCTACAAGCGTAGCGTTGAGACGCGCCGAGTAGTCCATGACAAGATCCGAAGAGACGCCCGAGAGCCTCGGCGCGCCTAGCGTTCTGAAGCTTGGTGCCACGCCCGTTGTCCCCCACGCCATGGCGTAATCATTGCTCGCCATGAAATTGTAGTGGTAAACAGTATTCGGGGTCAGTTCTGTAAGCGATGCCGCCTCCTCAACACCCTCCACAGGCTGGCCCAAATAAACGGAGCCTCCGTTCGCAACCCATGCCGACGCTTCGGTGCCGCAGTCGTTGGTGGCCCAGAAGGCGTAGAGAGTTGTCGGCGGAGCGCCCACATAAGTCACAGTGCCCGAAATCGTCGCAGAGGTGTCCCCCACGCTCGTCGCCGTGCCATTCGCGGCTTGAGGCTCCCCGGGCAGCGTCGTGAAGCTTTCCGATGATGGCGCGAACGAAAAGCCGGCGTTGTTCGTCGCCGCAAACGTATAGTAATACGTGGTGTCCATTTCCAGCCCTGTGAGCAGAAGGCTGAAATTTTGAGGCTCCTCAGTGGCGACCCTCAACTGGTTTGTGTGTGCCCAGGTGCCGGCATCCACGCCACCGTCCGTCTCGCCCCAGTAGGCGATGACCGCCGTCTCGGCAGAGCCCGTCGAGATAAGTCCGCCGTTTATGGTGGCGGTCGTCAGCGCGATGTTCCGTAGCGGGAAGCGTTTCGACGGTCGGCGCTCCGAAGCCCGTGCCGTCATCGTAGCGGAAGAGCGACATCGCGCCGTCATCGATCGGGAAAATGTAGTCGCCGCCTTGGTTTGTGTCCGGACCGCCAATGTTATACCCGACGATGTTAGCGGAATAGACGTCCGCTGCAGACGCGCCGATAGCTGACATTGCGATGAATGCCGCTAATAGTGTTGTTGTTTTTTTATTATTAGTCCTTCTTGTGTTGTTGAAGTGAACTCCTTTTGGAGCCCTTTGTTTGTTGGTCGGAAGCGCTGGTATACCGCTGTTCGCAGACCCAATTCCCCCAGGCAGCGCGGATGCCAGCATAGGGGCGGAGGGGATTGCAAGCACTTTTTGATGGGGAAATAAAATATATTTGGTGGATCCGCAGATTGCGCAGATGAACGCAGATTTGCTCTTGCCACGTGCTCTTGCCGCGTGGGGTATCACGCGAAGGCGCGACGACGCGAAGCTCTTGCTGCGTGGGATGGATAAGGGTGTAGGGTGTAGACCCTAGCGAGGCAGAGGAGCCGTTCTGATCTTTCTGCCGCTCTGCCCACTACACACTACCCACTAACCGCTGTCAAACCAAGTATTAACCCTAATGATTTTGATCTTTTCATGCCATGCTCCTGTTTGATTTGAAGTCGTGGTGATGATGCTCCAACCGCTCCTGCGAGATCGTTGACAAAGTCAACTTACGTGAAGGGCAGAGACACCCTGCCCAATTCATGGCATCAAAGTACAGGATTTCCCGGAAGCGGTCAATAGGAAAACGGGTGTGAGCGAACAGTGTGAACTGATCATGGTGCTTTGCCGCTGTGACTTCCTCATGCGAAGCCGCGACGGCGCGATGCTTCTGCCAGGCGCTTACCAGGCGCTGTATTTACTCCGATGCGCTCACTAACGTTCGCTGGATGCGTGGCACTTGAAACGCAACGGCGGCAGAGCCTGCCGCCGCCCTCCAATGCAAAGCGGCCAAGGCGCAGGAGGGCGACGCGCAGCGGAGCCGTGGTGTTGGTGCCTGACTCCGTAATCGTGTGGGTTGTAGCTCGGGATTGCGACGGCAGAGTCTGTCGCCCTCCCCGTGCGGCTTATCTTATGAGCATCATTGTCTGTTGCGGCGGCGGAATCTCCACGAAGACGACCGTGCCGACCTGCGGCGGAGGCACCGCCGCGGCGGTGAAGTGGCCGTTGGTGACCGAGACCGCCCCGAGATACGTGTCCAGCGAATCGCTCAGCACCGCATGGCGCGCGACGCCTTGCATCAGCTCCGCCGCCACGCTTTCGCGCCCCTCGGCAATTTGGTGCCACACCGCGATGCGGCCGCCGCCGCCGCCGGAATAGTTGCCGTTGACGCCGTCGCCGCCCTTGGCCGTCATCAGCGCCGTGGAACCGCCGCTGAAGCCCTGGCAGATCACCCAGATCGCGCCGCCCGAGCCCGGGCCGCCCCAGTTCGGCACGCCCTTGGCGCCGTCGGCGTTGAGCGTGCCGTCCATCGCCACGGGGCCCGCCGAGCGGATGCGGATCGCGCCGCCACCGGCGGAGCCGTCCCGGTCGCCGCGGCCGCCGCCGCTGCCCGGCCCGAAGGGCGCGACGGCAAAACCGTTCGCCAGCCCCTGCACGCCGTCGTTGGCTCCGCCGTCGCCGCCATGGCCGCCGCCGCCGCCGCCGGGGGTGCCGCCCGTCCAGTTGGGCCGGTACCAGCCGCCGCCCGGCCCCCAGCCGTACGGATGCCCCACCTTGTCCCCGCCGCGATAGCCCTTCTCCGCCGCGTTGAAGCCGCTGCCGGCGCCGACCGTCAGACTGCCCACATGGAACCAGGCCGACCCGCCGTTGATCGCGTCGGAATAAGGGTGCACCCAGGAATTGCCCGTCAGCGTCATCGCTCCAGTGGCTTCCACCCATGCGCCGAAGTCCGGCGACACCGCGTTCGTCGCTCCGCTCCAGATCCGGAACTGCGACGATGCCGCCAAAGTCAAATCGCCCCCCACGTCCGCGGTGGGAATCGCCTGCCCGTCGTTGCGCAAGTAGAGACGCGACCCCGACAGCACCATGCCGTCTCCCGTGGCGAGCATTCCGTTTCTCAGCTCCACGATCAGGTTCGTGGCGGCGAACGTCCCGCCGCAACTCAGCGTGCCGTTCGTCAGACCGAGGAAATTCGCGGCGGGGGAGGCGCCTGCGGCGATCAGATTGCCGGACACCTCGAAGGCGAACCCCGGGGCGTGGAACACCAGTCCGGCATCGTCCATGAAAAAGTCGCCGGTATGGCTGAACCCGGTCAGTTCGGGCTCCACCATCCACTGGCCGGAACAGCGGAAACGATCGCCGGCTCCGGGCCGCAGGAGGAACTGGTGGTCCGGGAACCACAGCGTGCCCGGCTTGCCGGCCGAGATGTTGGGGGACAACTCGTAGTCCCACCCGATGGAGCCGCCCGCGGCCGTGCATTTGACCTGCGGCAGCGCCGCCGCCGCCTGGGCCGCGGTGTCGTAGTCGACCGCGATGCGACCGCCGCCGCCGCCGCCGCCGGCCATCCGGCCTCGTCCGCCACGGGCGCTGAGCACGCCGGAACCGGCGAGCCGCGCGCAGGTGATCCAGATGGCGCCCCCGCTGCCCCCGGTCTGGTGGTTGCCCGTGCCGTAGGTGCCATCCATGCTCACGGTGCCGTCGATCGTCACGACGCCGGTGGCGTCGATGCGCAACGCGCCGCCGCCGCTGCCGCCCAGCGTGTTCGAATCGCCCCGTCCGCCGCCGCTTCCCGGCATCTCCGGTTCATCGGCCACGCCGTACAAGGGGCCGGACTGCGGGTCCGTGAGGCTGCCCATGGGCCAGCCGCCACGTCCGCCATAGCTCGCCGCCAGGCCGTACGTCAGGCCGCGTCCGGGACCGTACCCGGCATTGTCACCTTTCTTCGCCCCCGAAAACCCCTTGCCGACGCCGTTGACCGTCGCGCCCGCGGCCAGCGTGAAGTCGACGCAGGCGATGTTCACGCGGGCGTTGGGCGTCCAGCCGTCGGCCTCCGTCGCGTCGGTGTTGTTGGTGTGCGTCAGCGTCCCGTTGACCACCACGGCACCCGCCGTGAGCAGCGTGTCCCAGCCGTCGAAGCTGATCGTGCCGTTGTTCGTCACGCAGGCGAGGGCCGGCGTGCTGGCGTCCAGCGTCACGTTGTGGCCGGCGTTGACGATCACCGTCGAGCCCGCGCGCGGCGCGCCCGGCACGTTCCACGTGGCCGGGTTCGTCCACATGCCGTCGGCGACGGTCGTCCAGGTTTCAACCGCCCCAAGGGTTGTGAGGCTGAGCACATCCGAAGACGCCTCGCCGTAGACGTTGACGGCGTGAGCCTGGTAGTGGTAGGTGGTCAGCGGATCCAGTCCCGAGAGGTCAATCGAATAGGATCCCATCGGCACCACGCCCAGGTCGTTGGTGCTCACGAGCGCGTCGGGGGCGAGTCCCCACGTGAAGAACACCTGGGTGTCGCCGCCGGTGGCGAGCGTGGCGTTGAGCCGCGCCGAGACGTCCATCACGAGATCCGCGCCGACATCCGAAAGACCCGGCGCGCCGGGCGTCCGGAAGCTGGGGGCGGCGTTGGTCGCGCCCCACGCCGTGGCGATGGCGTTGCTCGCCATGAAGTTGTAGTAGTACACCGTGTTCGGCGTCAGACCCGCGGGCGACGCCGTCGTCTCGACGTCCACATCGGGCTGGCCGAGAAACTCCGAGGCGCCGTTCGCGAGCCAGGCCGCCGCGTCCGTTCCGCAGTCGTTTGTCGCCCAGAACGCGGTCACGGTCGTCGGCGGCAGCCCCGCGTAGGTCAGCGTGCCGGCGAGCGTCGCGGACGTGTCCAGGACGTCCGTCGCCGCGCCGTTGGCGATCTGCGGCTCCCCGGGCAGCGTCGTGAAGCTGGCCGATGAAGGCGCGAACGCAAGACCATAGTCGTTCGTCGCCGCGAAGCGGTAGTGGTACGTCGTGCCCATTGCCAGCCCCGTCAGGGGGAGGCTGAAATTCTGCGGTTCCTGCGTGGCGATCCCC
>JALHHX010000385.1 GCA_022837245.1 Lentisphaerota bacterium | reverse complement strand
AACTATCCCGGCATGCTATTCGCCTCACCGGTGAGCGGCGTGGTGACCACCATTGAGCGGGGTGAGAAACGCCGCATCCTCTACATTGAGGTGAAGGCTGACGCAACCACCGACTATTTGGACTACGGCATCAAAAAACCGGCTACTCTTCCGACTGAGGAGGTAAAGCAGTCGCTTCTCGATGCGGGTATCTGGTTTCTCATCAGGCAACGGCCCTATGATGTGGTGGCTTCCCCCGACAAGGCTCCCCGTGACATCTTCGTCACCGGTTTCGACACGTCGCCGCTGGCACCCAGCTATGATTTTATCCTGCAGGGACAGGAGGCCGACCTTCAGGCAGGATTCGATGCACTCTCCAAGTTGACCAGCGGTAAGGTATATCTCTCCATTAGCCCGGAAAGCAGCTGCAAAGGGTTGCGTGAAGCGAAGAACGTGGTTCTCACCGAGTTCGACGGTCCCCATCCGGCGGGTAATGTGGGGGTACAGATTAATCATCTCAACCCGGTGAATCGTGGCGAGGTCGTCTGGACCCTCACTGCCCTGGATGTGGCCATCATCGGCCGCCTCTTTAACAAGGGAATCGTCGATCTGACACGCACCGTCGCCCTTACCGGCTCGGAGGTGAAACAGACCGGTTACTGGAAGATGGCGATCGGCACCCAGCTGAAGGAGCTCTTCCAGAACAACGTAACCGAAGGGATCTCCCTGCGTTACATCAGCGGCAACCCGCTCACCGGCAGAAAGATTGATGCGGATGACGTGCTGCGTGCCACCCATTCGCAGGTGGCGGTGATTCCCGAGGGGGACGACGTGCACGAGGCGTTTGGCTGGGCATCGCTCTCACCCAGGCGCTACAGCGCCGGTTGCACCTATCCCACGCTGAAGAAAGCCTACCGGATGGATGCCCGTCTGTTGGGCGGGCCGCGAGCCATCATTGTCTCCAACGAATATGACAGGGTGTTCCCCATGGATATCTATCCCGAGCAGCTGATCAAGGCGATTATCGCCTTCAACATCGACAAGATGGAGGCGTTGGGTATTTACGAGGTGGCTCCCGAGGATTTCGCGCTTTGCGAGTTCGTAGACACCTCAAAGCTGGAGTTGCAACATATCGTCCGTACCGGTCTCGACATGCTACGCAAGGAGATGGAGTAACATGAGGGGAAGCAAAGAATACTAACTACTAAAACATAGCACTTTGAAAGCGTTA
>JALHHX010000384.1 GCA_022837245.1 Lentisphaerota bacterium | reverse complement strand
CGCACACCGGCCCGCAATCAGCGCAATTACAGGCCAGGCGGCAAGCCACGCAAACTGTTACCGGCCCCGGCTCTCGAACCCGCCTCCAAAACGGGTGATATGGGCCACCACAGATAAGTCAGCGTCGCTGACAAAACGGGTCTAATCACAGAACCGGCGATCCGCCATCGCCCTGAAGTTCCTCCAACCGCAGCAGTTCGTCACGAACCGAAAAGGAGGATAACTCCGCAACTTGCAGCTTGAAACGCCGGACGCAAAACCTGAAACTGAGGCACGGATGAACCGCATTGTTGAACGATTCGCCCGCTTGAACCGGGAGCGTCAGAAGGGTTTCATTGTTTATCTCGGCGCGGGCGATCCCAACCTCGAAGCGACCCGCCAACTGGCGCTGGCGCTGGATCAACTCGGTGTGGATGTGCTGGAACTGGGAGTGCCCTTCAGCGATCCGCTGGCGGACGGAGTCGTCAACCAGCTCGCCGCCCAGCGCGGCCTGGATTCGGGCACCACACCATCCCGTCTTTTGGCGACGGTCGCTGCTATCCGGCGGGATTCGCAAATCCCCATCGTGCTTTACGTTTACTTCAATCTCATCTGCCGGCAGGGCGTTGAGAGCTTTATACGGGATGCAGCCGGGGCCGGCGTGGATGGCCTGCTGGTGCTTGATTTGCCTCCGGAGGAAGGCGCTGACTATGAAGCGAAAATGCGCGCCGCCGGACTGTGCAACATCTACCTGGTGGCACCCACCACCCCCGAGAACCGCATTGAAATGATTGTCAAGCGGGCGGCCGGCTTCATCTACTACGTGTCGCGCGAAGGCGTCACTGGCATGCAATCGCAGGTGGCCGATACGATTACGCCAATGATCGCGAAGATTCGCGCCCATACCACCCTGCCCATCGCCGTCGGATTTGGCATTTCGACGCCCGAACAGGCCAGGCTCGTGGCGCAAAACGCCGAGGCGGTCGTCGTGGGCAGCGCCATCGTGAACCAAGTCGCACTGCACGGTAAAGCGCCGGATTTAATCGAGCGGGTCAGCGGCTTTACGCGGCCGCTCCTGCGCGCCGTAAAACAATTATGAAAGCCAAGCCCGATATTAACGAACGGTATGTAATCATTATGGCAGGCGGCCGGGGCGAGCGCTTCTGGCCGGTCAGCCGCGAGCGAATGCCCAAACAGCTCCTCACCCTGCTGGGCGGCCGCTCCTTTCTGC
>JALHHX010000383.1 GCA_022837245.1 Lentisphaerota bacterium | reverse complement strand
CTGGGACTGGACGGCATCCGCTACGTCCTGGAGTCGAGCGCCAACCTGCCGGTGGACTTCTTCGTCATGCTTCCCTCCTGCGTGCCGGCCACCGCCCTCGAAACGTCTGGCGCACGGGTGACGCCCGAAGACCTCCGTTTGATGATTGGCGACGAACGCATCGCCGGCGTGGGCGAGCTAATGAACTTTCCCGGCGTCTATCTCGGCCTGGAAAGCGAGCTGGCCAAAATTCAAGCCGGCAAGGGCAAGAATATTGATGGGCACGCCCCGGGACTGCGCGGCCGACTGCTCAACGCCTATGTCCTGGCCGGCGTGCAGTCGGATCACGAATCCACCAAACTGGCCGAGGCCCGGGAAAAACTGCGTCTGGGAATGCACGTCCTGCTGCGGGAAGGCAGCACCGAGCGCAACCTGGCCACTCTGGCGCCACTCATCAATTCTCACAATGCCATGAATTGCTCCATGGCCACGGATGACAAACTCGCGGGAGACCTCGTGGCCGAGGGCCACATTGACCACTGCGTGCGCCTGGCCATCAAAAAAGGGGTGCCGCCGATGGCCGCCTTGCAAATCGCCACGATCAGCACCGCGCGGCATTACCGCTTGCGCAACTTCGGCGCCATCGCCCCGCGCTACTGGGCGGATTTCATTGTCTTCGACGATCTCAAGAAGCTGGTCGTCCGACAAACCTATAAAAAAGGCATCCTGGTCGCGGCGGAAGGCGCAGAAACGGCAGCGGTTCACGCAGACGTTGGTGTAGTTTACGTGGCGGTTGACGTTGAAGCAGACCCGGCGGCCGTTTCTCCGCTCGTTGGCCATGGCGGCCAGTTCACCGATCGCCGCCAGGTCGTGCGACTCGAACAGACACAGGGCATCGGCATCGCTGAGCCGATCCCCGGCAAGGACCTTGGCGGTAATGGAGGCGAGTGGGCTCATGGCGCTTCCTGCGGGCACCAGGCGCGGTAGAGGCGGTGTTCCATGCCCAGGGCCTCCAGCACCTTGTCATCGTCCAGCTCGTCAATGGTGAGCACAAAAGGCTCCAAACGATAGTTGACAGTCGTAAGTGACTTCAGGCCTGTCTTGCCATAATACTTTTCGATCAACTCCTTGTCCTTTCGCTCCTGTTCCAACCTGGCATCCCGCTCTATCTGGCGTTGTATCTCCTCAGCGCGCGTACGTTCCTCATGCTGCTCTTCGATACCAGGCACGTCGTTG
>JALHHX010000382.1 GCA_022837245.1 Lentisphaerota bacterium | reverse complement strand
TCAAGCTTGTCCGACCGGTCGGGCATGAACGTGGCACGGTCATCGTGGATTGGCAGGAGTCGTTGCTGGAGCGGTTCGTTCAGCGCGTGGACGATGTCGGTTACCGCCGCCGCGACACCGGAGCGGGGCGGGAGTCCCAGACGCCATGATCTTCGGGGCCAGGATCCGTCAGGCTCGCGAGATGGCCCTGATCACCCAGGCGGACCTCGCTCGCGAGACACAGATCGCTCAGGCGCATCTTTCCCGGGCTGAGCGAGACTCCTACGATCTCGGACTCGATCGGCTCGCCTTGATCGCGGCACATCTCGAGTTCCCGATGGAGTTCTTCACGAGCGCACCGCTCGTCGAGTTCGGCCGGCGCCCGCTGCATTTTCGAGCTCAAGCGACGATGCCGATGAAGCAGGCAGATCAGGCGACACGCACCGGGGAGGTCGTTGTCGAAGCCGTCCGAAGACTGGAAGAGCAGGTCGAAGGACCGGCCCTTCGCCTTCCCGGCCTGCAAACTGAACCCTCTGCGGCTGCTGCCGCCATGCGCCAGGTGCTGGGGTTGGGGCCAGATGAGCCTGCTACCGGCTTGCCAGTTCTGCTGGAACACGTGGGCGTGACGGTAATCGGCTTGCCGCTTGTGGCCCATCGTCGTGACGCCTTCTCTCTCTGGATGGCAGATCGACCTGTCGTTGCTCTACTGGATACCGACGCCGGTGACCGTCAGCTCTGGTCGACCGCGCACGAGCTAGGACATCTTCTCTTGCACCGGGAGGTGCCCGCGAGCAGGGACATCGAAGCCTCAGCTGACGAATTCGCCACGCACTTTCTCGTCCCACCGCAGGTTCTAGATCTGGAGATGCCCGCGCACCCGACCATGAGCGAGTTTGCGATGCTCAAGCGTCGATGGGGCGTGTCAATCGCAGCCCTGATCCGGATGGCTCGACGTCTAGGGCGCATTGATCAAGATCAGTACACGAGCCTGTTCAAGCAGATGAGCGCACGAGGGGAGCGACTACGCGAGCGGACTTTCATTCCGGCGATCAAGCCACGCGGCCTACGGGCGATGGCGGAGTTGTCCTACGGGCCAAGCCCGGCCCCCGCAGTTGCAGCAGAGAATCACTGGTCGGTGTTGTTCGCGGAGAGAGTGCTCGATCGGCACGCCCGTGCAGATGAATTGCCAAGGCGAGCCTTAGCCCGAGGAACATTGCCGGACAACGTCGTCAGTATTGAAG
>JALHHX010000381.1 GCA_022837245.1 Lentisphaerota bacterium | reverse complement strand
CAAGACAATGCCCTGATCCCGCACGTAAACAACGGAATTAGCCGTCCCGAGGTCTATCCCAATATCATTGGAAAACAGGCTCTTAAGTTGTGCAAACATGAATTTTGCCTAACAAGCGGAGAGACTATGGGAAAGACCCGCTGCCGGTCAAGGGGATTAACTGACCTTTTTATGCGTTGGCCAATCCCGCTTTTTGGGGGAATGCAGGCTTCACTTCCAGCGTCGGTTGAGGCCGTTATTAAGCTCCTTTCACTTCTCCATCCGCGCGCCAGCAAGCGCGCCATTTCCGGGTGCGGAACGGCGCGCCCCACCCCGGGTCACCGGCGGCGTTAAAGCTGCCAGGATGAGCAGGGGCAGCCTGGAATCGTGCGGAACTGGGTACAAAAAGAGCGGCCCGGCTCTTACTCCGGGCCGCCCCCAACCCAACCATGAAAAGAGAAGGGCAGTGCCTGTTGGTCCCGGCTCCGCCCCTCTCAGGAGGATGTAGGCAGGGAACCTACAAATCTTTTAATTGCAGCTTACATGCCAAGTCCGATCCAAAGATGATTTCGGGCGCGCGCACGCGCTCGGCAACCGATCTTCCTGGAGATAACTGCGAAGGTTAGCTCGATTCCCCTGGCCCAAAAGCGGTAGAACCAAAGCGGATCTAACGGCCGCAATTGGCCTTATATTCGGGCTTTGAAAGGACACGCCGAACACGCTAAATGCCTGGAAAATTGCCAATTAATCCGCGTGCCGCCGGCTCATCGCTTGCCGGCCGGATGAGATTGCGCGCCGTTCCCGTTTTCGCCCTTTTTTTTAGCGCACTTGGTGGGTTGCGCGGACAACCTGAAAGGCTTCGTTCCAAAGTACCCGCAAAGCCATTGCCCCTGTCCATTTCCGGGACGGTGACTTGTCCTGCAAGCCGGGTTGGGACAGTCCCCGGCCCGGCTATCTACACCGTGCCGCGCCGCGGTATCAGTCCCGCCGGACAGCCTGCCCGGACGGCCGTGCTCGCATTCAACTGGTCAGGATGCCGCCCTGGCTGGCGTTGCTGACCAGCTTTTGATAACGCGCCAGCCAGCCGGACAGGTCGCGCTTGACGGGCTGCCAGGTTTTCTTGCGCTGCGCCAGTTCCGCTTCCGGCAGGACCACGTCCAGGCGGCGATTGGGGAAATCAATGCGCAGGCGGTCGCCCTCGCGCAACAGCCCGATGGGGCCGCCTTCGGCCGCCTCGGGCGAGATG
>JALHHX010000100.1 GCA_022837245.1 Lentisphaerota bacterium | reverse complement strand
GCACCGCCGCCACCCTGACCCGCGACGAAAAGAACGCCCGCAGCCACCGGGGCAAGGCCCTGCGCCGATTGCTGGAGTTGTGGCCCGCCTTCGCGGGGGACCGGGACTAGCCACGGTCAGTTTCCCACCGCTCCGCCTGCCGCGCCGTCGCTCCGCCCGCCATGCGCCACCCTGCCTGCCGCGCTGTCGGACATGCAACGCCCCGCCCACCGCTCCGCCCGCCATGCGCCGGACATGCAACGCCCCGCGAGGCTCCGGTACATCCGGACCATCGCGGGGCTTCTGGTTTTTCAAAAAAATGCGGGTGGCCGGGCGGCCCCCCGCCCGGGGGCTTCCTATTTGGCGGGCTGCTCCGGCTGGGCTGGGGCCTGCGGAACCGGCTGGGGCGCGGACTCGGGCTGAACCTGCTGCGACTGGACGGCGGGCGCGGTGGCGTTCACCGGCTGCACCTCCTTGGTTTCGATGGGCGACACCAGGTTGCCGAACACCAGCAGCATGGCCCCACCCACGGCAAGGCTGCGCGCGCGGATGCCCGCCGCCCGGTTGCCCGCGCGCCAGCGCAGCCAGTTGAAGGCGGCCCCGGCCAGCATGGCCATGCCGCACAGGTTCAGCAGATAGTTGATGGCGTACATGGTCGGCCTCCTGCCGGATTACCGGCGGGTGTCGGGGGTTCTGTCGGGGGGAAGACGGGGAGAGAACCCCCGCAGGGATTTTTGTTGGCATGCCGGGCGGGTGGCGTCAAGCGGGGTGGGAGACGGGAGAGGGGACAAGACACACGTTCTTAGCCGAACGGTTACGCGCCGTTCATCTCTGGCTAGGACAACGAAGGAGGTTGGCGGCTTTCACTTGGACTCTGGGATGCTGGCGCACTGTGAGTTGCCACGCCAAAACATGAAGCACCTTCGCGCATACCCCCTTGACGATAAAGTAGATTTAGCTGACGTTACAAGAGATGGGCAGGCCGCTCAAGCGACTTCAAAACAATGGGCATGAATCTTTGTCTCATCTTTTACGAGCCCCCCTAGCAGTAACCATGAAGACCTACAAAACGACTGCAATGTCGTAAAATTTGTCGCCGATTGCATATATTCTTCATTGTTGGATTGCAAAATGCCGTTGTCTTCATGACGGCTTAGGGCAGTGGGAGACTCTACACGTGAGCAGCGAAAACAAAGGACGCGAACTATTTATCGTCGACAACAGCGTCTCTGGCTGGACCGGCCTGCGGTATCTGGAGGAATGGTCTGGCATCGCGAAGGCGTTTGACATCGCTACGGGCTACTTCGAAATTGGCGCATTACTCATCCTCGATGGCAAGTGGCAGGGGCTAGACAATATCCGAATTTTGATGGGTGCAGAGACCACACATCGAACTAGAAGGGCAATCCTCGAGGCCGTCCGGGCAGACACTTTGAGCAAGCTCGACGTGAGCCTCGAGGACGAAAAAGAACCCAATCCATTCCTACATGGGGTTTCCGCTATCATTGCAGCCCTTCGTTCCGGCCAAATCGCCTGCCGCGTGTACGACAAGGACAAATTCCATGCAAAGGCATACATCACCCATGCCAAGATCGAGGTGATTGGTGCCCAGGCCCTAGTCGGTTCGAGCAATTTCACGCGGCCAGGTCTCACCAGAAACATTGAGTTGAACGTCCAAATCCAAAGCGCACGCGAGGTCACCCAGCTCCAAGAATGGTTCGAAGTCCATTGGAACGAAGCGAAAGAAGTTACCGACGAGGTCATCAAGACGATCTCGCGCCATACCCATCTTTACACACCATTCGATATCTACGCGAAAGCACTGCAAGAATTCTTTCGGGGGCACGAACTGACCGCCACTGAGTGGGATGAAACGCGGTCGCGTATGTTTCCCCGGCTCGATCGCTACCAGCAGGAAGCCTATTGGGCGCTCATGAAGATCGCCCGCCAGCATGGAGGGGCTTTCCTCTGCGACGGCGTGGGTCTCGGGAAGACCTACGTTGGATTGATGCTGATCGAACGGCTCATCCTGCACGAAGGAAAACGCGTTGTCCTGTTCGCCCCCAAAGCCGCCAAAGAAGGCGTCTGGGAGCCTCATCTGCGCCAATGTCTGCCGCACATCGGCGGCGTGGGCGGGGGGGCGGACTTCAGCAACCTCGCAGTGTTCAGCCACACAGACCTTGGCAGGAAAGGGGAATTTCCAGAACGGTTTCAGCGCATCGCCGAGCTTGCCGATGTGGTCATCATCGATGAAGCGCACCACTTCCGAAATCCTGGCAGGGTCGGCAGCGAGGGCGGCAGGGAGCCGTCCCGGTACTACCAGTTGTTTGACCTGCTCGACAGCGTGGAGCGCCCGAAGACCGTTTTCATGCTGACGGCCACGCCCATCAACAACCGACTCAGCGACTTCCGGCATATGATTGAACTCTTCACCCGTAGAGACGAGGCATTCTTTGCCCGGACGCTGGGAGTGAACAATCTGCGCGCACACTTCAACCAGATGGAGAAAGCTCTACGTAGTAGAATCGGGCCGGAAGGGTCCGGTGTTGCCGAGCATATGAGCGAGGCCCAGGAGGTCTTGTTCACCGATGAAATTTTCCGCCAACTCGTGATTCAACGCAGCCGCGCCTACGCACGGGAAAGCCAGATTCGCGAGTATGGGAGGGCCGCAGCCTTCCCGGAACGGAAGGCCCCGCAGGTAGCGGAGTACTCTATCCGCAAGACCTATGGGCGTATGCTCGACCTATTCGAGAAAGCCTTCGGGAAAAAGAACCCGCTTTTTTCACTTCCCATGTACTACCCTCTGCACTGGTACAAGGGATCCAACAAGGCTATTGATGCATTTGAAGAAAGCCGTCAACAACAGGTGGTCGGCCTGATTCGGACAAACTTCCTGAAACGTTTTGAAAGCTCCGTCGTTGCCTTCGAGCTTTCTTGTAACCGCCTGCTTCAGAAGATGCTGGCTTTCCTTGAAGCCCACAGCGAAACCGACTCCGAGAAGAAACGCCTCAGCCGCTGGAAGGCGCAAAACGCAGACGCTCTTGGCTACGCCGTCCAGCGCCAATTTGAGTTTTGGGGGGAAGCTGGAGAAGAGGCCGAGGACGAGGACATCGTGCCCCAGGAATTGCTCGACGCAGTGGAACGGCTCGACCGGGCCGAGTACCAAGTCGAGGAAATGATGTCTGAAATCTTCCTTGACTTGGATGAACTCGTCCGATTCATCGATGAAGCACAGAAGTTCGAAGCAAAACACGACGACAAGCTCCAAAAACTCATCCGCATGCTCAAGTCGAAGGAGTTGGTCGGCCAGAAGGTTCTCATCTTCACCGAGTTTGCCGACACGGCGCGCTATCTCAAGCGTCGCCTGGACGAAGCCGGCATTGAGGGCGTGGAGCAGGTCGACAGCGCGACTAAAAGGAATCGCGCCGATGTGATTCAACGCTTCTCCCCCTATTACAACGGTCTTTCTTCACCGGAACTCATGGCCCAAGAACGCCAGGAAATCCGTGTGCTCATCTCCACCGACGTCCTTTCCGAAGGTCTGAACCTCCAGGACGCCTCACGGATGATCAATTACGACATCCATTGGAATCCCGTGCGGCTGATGCAACGCATCGGCCGCGTCGACCGCCGCATGAATCCGGAGATCGAGAAGCGCCTTGTCACTGACCACCCGGAGGCCGCCTCTTCGCGCGGCAAGGTGAGCTTCTGGAACTTCCTGCCGCCAGAAGAGTTAAATGAAATACTTTCGCTCTATGCCAAGGTGACCCAGAAGACACTACTCATCTCAAAGGCGCTCGGCATCGAGGGCAAGAAACTGCTCACTCCAGAGGATGACTACGAGGCGCTCAAGGAGTTCAGTCAAGCATACGAGGGCACGCGAACGGCCATTGAAGAGATGCACCTCGAGTACCAGGCACTGCTCCAGGCCGATCCGCAACTTGAAGAACGCCTCACCCGCTTCCCCGGTGCCGTCTTCAGTGGCCGCAAACGGCCTTCGAAGGGCGTGCGCGGCGTTTTCTTTTGCTATGCGCTTCCTGCCCTCGACAAGGAGAATGGCGAATTCACCGAAGAGGCGGGCACTACTCGTTGGTACCTCTATGACCTTGACCGAGGCACGATTCGCGAAGAACCCGGCGAGATTATAGCAAGCATCCGCACCAAGCCCGACATGGCGCGCAAGTGCACCACGGAAGAGATGACGCTCTTCGAAATACGCGCCAAGGTCGAGAAACACATCAAGGATACCTACCTCAAGCGCGTAGACGCCCCCGTGGGCGTCAAGCCCAAGCTGCGTTGCTGGATGGAACTGAACGAAGGGTAAAACGATGCAGACCGCTCACCGCACTCGACTCGCGAGCATCCGCCGCTTTGACCAACTCGTCGTCTATTTGCGTGACGAAATGGGATGGCCGATTGAATCCGATGACTTCGAGGAGCTGACTTTCGAGTACACCCCCGAGGAGCTTGGAATCGACTCGAAAAACGCGGCAAAAATCCTGGAGATCAAACGGTTGCGGCCCCTCGCTGCCAACCAGCCCTGGGGCATCTTCTTCGTCAAGTTCGAACCGCAGCGCCTTCCAGTTGTGGCCTTGCGTCGTATCCTGGGCCAGGTTGCGCTCAAGAAACGCGCCTCGGCCAATAAAGCCGAGCGCCAAGCCTGGGCCGCCGACGACCTGCTCTTCATCTCTAACTACGGTGTGGGGGGCGAACGCCAAATCGCCTTTGCTCACTTTTCGAAACCCGTTGACGGTTCGGACCTCCCTACACTCAAGGTTCTTGGGTGGGATAATCTCGACACGCCACTGCATCTCGACGCCGTTGCCCACGAATTGACCATACACCTCGCCTGGCCAGATGAGGGCGACCCGACCGCTTGGCGCAAACGGTGGCGCGGGGCCTTTACCCTGCGCCACCGTCAAGTAATCACCACCTCAAAGGAACTCTCCATCCGCCTTGCCGAGCTCGCCCGCGTCATTCGCGACCGCATCAAGACTGCTCTTGCCATTGAGACCGACAAGGGGCCGCTCACCCAACTCATGAAGGCATTCCAGACGGCGCTGGTTCATGACCTCGACGCCGACGGCTTCGCCGACATGTACGCTCAAACCATCTCCTACGGCCTGCTCTCCGCGCGCATCGTCGACCCGCAAAAGAAGACCGCCGACGACTTGGCTGCCCACATGCGCACGAATCCCTTCCTGCGTGAGCTAATGGAGACCTTCCTCAAGGTTGGCGGGCGACAGGGCAAGGCGGGTGGGCCGGGTATCGACTTCGACGAACTGGGGGTCTCCGAGGTCGTCGAACTGCTCGACGACGCCAACATGGAGGCCGTCGTCCGCGATTTCGGCGACCAAAATCCGGAGGAAGACCCGGTCATTCATTTTTACGAGTTGTTCCTCAAGGAGTACGACGCCAAGAAGCGCATGCAGCGCGGCGTGTTCTACACCCCGCGCCCCGTGGTCTCCTACATCGTGCGCTCGGTGGACGAGCTGCTGCGCACCGAGTTCGGCCTTGCCGATGGCTTGGCCGACACCACCACCTGGGCCGAGATGGCCAAGCGGCACCAGGATCTGAAAATTCCAAAGGGCGTCTCGCCCGACCAGGACTTCGTCCAGATTCTGGACCCGGCCACCGGCACCGGCACCTTTCTCGTCGAAGTCATCGACCTTATCCACGAGACGCTTGTCACCAAATGGAAAAAGCAAGGCTACAGCGAGAAGGAGATCGGCAAGCTATGGAACGAGTATGTGCCAAAGCATTTACTGCCGCGCCTGCACGGCTACGAGCTACTGATGGCGCCCTATGCGATCGCGCACCTCAAAATTGGGCTAAAGCTCTACGAGACGGGCTATCGCTTCGAGCGTGATGAACGTGCTCGGGTATACCTCACGAACGCACTCGAACCGCCAAGTAGCGTGCAGCTCAAGATCGACTTCCTACCGGCGCTTGCTCACGAGGCGCAGGCAGTGAACGACGTTAAGCGGCATTCACGCTTTACCGTTGTCGTTGGTAATCCACCATACTCCGGTATTTCGTCAAACATGACCGACAGCGCACAATGCCTTATCAATGCCTATAAAATTATTGACGGTAAAGCTCTTGATGAGCGTAAGGTCTGGCTTCAAGACGATTATGTGAAATTTATTCGCCAAGCACAGATTACGTTGGACACCACAGGCGCTGGAATACTTGGCTACATAACCAACCACGGCTATCTTGATAACCCAACTTTTCGAGGAATGCGCCAGAGTCTTCAGAACTCCTTTTCGCGTCTGTTCATAATCGACTTGCATGGCAACACGAACAAGAAAGAGCGCTGCCCTGACGGGACAGGAGATGAAAACGTATTTGATATTCGGCAGGGCGTCACGATTTGTCTGGCCTCATGCGGAAGTGACCAGTGTAAAGTGTTACACTCCGAGCTTTGGGGGAGGCGCGAAAAGAAATACCAAAAACTTGCCGACCACTCGATATCGATGACTACCTTCGCACCCCTTATTCCTGATTCACCATATTATTTCTTCAAGCCGCACGAAACTAAAAGTCGTAATGAGTATGACAAAGGATGGCGCATCCCAGATATTTTCCCGCTTAATACCGTTGGCTTTGTTACTGCGAGAGACTCTCTTACAATCCAAGCAACAGCTGGTGATATATGGAAAATTGTTGAGCGTTTCGTTTCTCTCAACGAAGAACAAGCGCGGGCAGAGTTTGGTTTAGGCAAGGATGCTCGTGATTGGCGGGTTACAACGGCTCAACGTGATGTTCGTGCATCAGGCCCAACCAAAAGCCTCATTTACAGAATTTTATATCGCCCATTTGACTTTCGTTTTACATACTACACAGGAACTTCTCGCGGTTTTTACGCTTCCCCATGCAGCAATGTGATGAAGCACATGCTGGAATGTAAAAATTTGGCATTATGCTTCAATCGTCGTGAAGAGCTTGCAGTTAATTACTCTCACTTCCTGGCAACTCGGTTTATGACTGAACACGGTTTACTATCTAGTAAGACAACAAACTATCAAGCCCCCCTTTATCTATCTTCAAGGAATGATATTCTATCCCTTTCTTGCGACGCCCCACGCCCCAATCTTGGTTCCGATTTTCTTAAAGCACTAGCAATGGCCCTGAAGGTTTCACAACGAGGCACGCACGGCTTGCCAGAGGGAGTAACGCCACCAGATATTTTCAACTTTACTTACGCAGTGTTTTACAGCCCTAGCTACAGAAGTCGCTACGCGGAGTTCCTAAAGATTGATTTTCCGCGCCTGCCGTTGCCTAGTAGCCTTGAACTGTTTCGCGCTTTGGCCAAACTCGGTGGTGAACTCGTCGCGTTGCACCTCCTCGAATCCCCCAGACTCGACCATCTCATAACCGAGTACTGCGGCAGTCGTAACCCCGAGGTCGAGAAAGCCTCCTGGTCCAACAACACCGTCTGGCTGGATAAAAAACAGACCATCGGCTTCAAGGGCGTTCGCGAAGAGGTGTGGAACTTCCATATCGGCGGCTACCAAGTCTGCTACAAATGGCTAAAGGACCGCAAAGGGCGGTCGTTGTCGACAGACGAAATCGCCCACTACCAGAAAATCGTCGTCACCCTCTCCGAGACCATCCGCCTGATGAAAGACATCGATGAGGTCATCGAGAAACACGGCGGCTGGCCGGGTGCATTCCAGACAGCCGCTACGGGAAAGGTGTAATAGGAGTCGAGGTCCACTAGCGGATGCGGAGACTTGTTGACACCTTTCCATTCCTATTGCGCTTTCCGACAGCCAACAAATCCGCTTGCGAAACCCAGGTAGAGCAAAAGGGCAGGATTGCCTTCGTAAGAAGCCACCCCCATCCTGCCCTTCCGCCCTTCCCTCTGCGCCTGCCCCTCCCCCCGCCAGTTGCGAACCGTGCCGCAAACCTGATACATGCCACACCGCGAGGAATCGTTCGGGCGGCATGCGCCGCCGCCCTCGCCCACACCTTCCGGCGGCCA
>JALHHX010000380.1 GCA_022837245.1 Lentisphaerota bacterium | reverse complement strand
GGACGGACATCCTGTACACCGACTGTGGCACAGGCGCGGCGGACAAGGTGTACATAATCGACTGCGAATTTCCGTCCGTCAAGGTCCACGGCAAGAATTCGACGCTCTACATATCCGAGAACAGCAAAGTGGGTTCGATCATCGCCGACAACGTTGTCACCAACTCGTCTTGGCCAATGCCGGAGCGTGGTCTGGGTCCTGACGACCCGGCGCGGGAAAGGTGGTAGCTGTGACACCGGGGCGCATGTTAAATACGAATTAGGCGGCTGCTGAGGAGGCAAACATAAAAGGTACTATATTGGCGCTTCGCAGGTCTTCTCCCTTGGTTCATTTGATATTGGAATTTTCCATTTGACTTCTCTAGATTGTTTTCGTTGACTGCGTCCGCAAACTCTTGTACCTTTACAACTGACGCTGAGGTGTTTTAACGTTTGTTAAAGTTGACTTTGTCAACGATCTCGACGGATAAGGTTGGAGCATTACCGCCCAAAATTCAAATAATGAAGGAAGAATCATGAAAAAATCATCAGGGTTAATACTTGGTTTGACAGCGGTGTTTTACGCCGCGCAGGTGATGGCTGAATGGCAGGCCGGGCTTAATGGAGGCTATGTCGCCAACAATGCGAACTGGACTGATTGGCCTGCAGTAACAAATATTTACCTGAGTCCGGAAGCCGCCGCTACGCAGGTAAAGCCACCGTGGGCTGATAACAGGACCTGGGCGTACTGGGGACAGATGTACTTCAACGGCGGAACGTATTATTTCGCCGAGAACATCGACGACGCAACCTACCTGAAAATAGACGGTGTCGTTTACATCAACGACTCAATCTGGAATTTCCCTGCGAAGTCAGGGCCGGTGAATCTTGCCAAAGGCTGGCATGACCTCGAAATGCGCTTTGGCAACGGGACTGGCGGAGCAGGGCCAGTCGTTGGAAACGGCTGGACGGCCACCAAGGGCTTTGGGTATAACATTGGCGGTCCGGACACAAACCAAGGCGGCGACTACATTTTTCCGATCGATGACGGCTCGATGTCGCTCTTCCGCTACGACGATGGCACAGGCTTCAGAGCCCCGACTGTCGAGACTCTTCCCGCCACGGGCGTAACCCTTACCACGGCTGCCATAAACGGAGGTCTTGTTTCGACTGGCATCTCCCAGACGGCGGTCATCGCCTATTGGGGCACATCGGACGGCGGAATGGACGTTCAATCCTGGGCAAACACAAACCAGTTGGGGATC
>JALHHX010000099.1:16698-19736 GCA_022837245.1 Lentisphaerota bacterium | reverse complement strand
TGGCCAGAAGACGGGACGCAGGGAGGAATCCCCCAACAGCAGTTGGTCTCCTTGAACTCCGTCAATTACTGATCTCACAATCCCAGCACGTTTGAACATCCATTTGCCAACGCCCCATGCCAACACAGGCACTGCTCGTGCAGCTTGGGCTTCGGCGATGGCTCTGCGGATCGGAATTCCGTCCGCGAATTGAGCGCGCGTGGCGAGAGCCAGGACTTCGATGCGCTCTGCGCAGGCTATCTGGCGACCAGCGACGACGATCACATCAGGAGCATCTGCCTTTTGCAGAACAATCGAAGCGTCGTCCGAGCAGCGGACTTTCTCGTCTTCGGGGAGTCCCTCGCCAAGAGACCATTTTTCAAAGAAATCGACGCCATTGCGCTCGGCAAGCATCATTGCGCCGCACGACGCATCAGCTTCAGCGATGCGCTTGCGGAAGGCCAGGAGCATCGCGGCGGCATCGTACGACGGGTAAATGTGGACGTGCGTGTCAATCAATATCGACATTTCAGGAATTATAAAGGATTTCGAGGGTTCCGCGGTGGAAAAAGAACGAGCCCCATCCCAGCGTGAAGATCAGGTCGCCGTAGAGTGCGTGCTCCACGTTTGAGAAAAACATCGATCCAGTGCGTTTGTATGAATATACAAAGATCAAGCCTCCAATGAAAGTGAAAGCAAGAGCGACGTGGTTTGCAAATGCGATGTGCGCGAAGCTGAAAACGATCGCTCCAACTAGCCGACGGAAGGTTTGTGGAAACATCGGGGCGAAGCGTTTTTCGTACAGCACGCGATAGATGAGTCCTTGCGGCGTCACCGATACGAGGGGGTAGAAAATCATCACCGCGACCCAGGTTTTTGGATATGTGCGGGGCAGTGCGAAAAGAGCATCCGGGTTCCACAGTAACAGCATCACGGTCAGCAAAGCGGCGAAAAATACGAATTGCGCAAGCATCATAAACCAGTCCCGGGGAGTGGTGCTGGCGACGGAGACAATGTCGTGTGGTTCGAAATCTGTCGTTTTTCTGAGCACAATGTAAGCAAGAGTCCCGCCCACGAGCAGGACGGGGAGGACGGGCAGGTAAATGAAGCGTTCCGTTGCTTTCGAGATGTCGGGTGCGAATCTTACCAGCAACGGGACTCCGAAAAACAGCACGGCGAACTCGGCGATTCTGCCGATTTGCTGCAGCGGCTGTTTCATTTGCGGGAGTTACTCCTCGGTGGTTGGCAGAGCCTCTTCCTCGTCGGAATCGCCTCTGCCGAATAGTCCGCCGATTGCGCCGCCGACGACCTTGCCTGCCGCGTTGCCGACTGCTCCGACGGCTTTGCCGGCCGTGTCGACTGCGGCACCTCCCACATTGCCGATAGTTCCTCCGACGGCTCCGACTGCCTTGCCGGCAGCATCGACTGCGGTTCCGCCAATGGCGCCTGCGGCGTCAAGCACCGCGCCTCCGAGGTTGCCGACAGCTCCTGCAATGCCTTTGCCGATCGACTTCATGATTTCGGAAAAAGCCTCTACGCCTGTGGTGCCGCCGTCTTTCTTGCCTATATCCTCCAGCTCAATTCTGGGCATTGGGACAACGACGCCTTTGCCTCCGGCCATCGTAGAAGCCACACGGATTCTAGCGCCTTCGAACACGAACTCCTCGATTATGACCTTCTTGCCTTCTTTCTTCACCTTGGGCTTCTTCTCCTCTTCCTCCGGCTTCTCCGCCCCCCCGCCGGCATCCAGTTTGTCCATGATAGCCCCTATGTTGCTGTTGAGGCCGGAGAGCTCGTATGAGACTACGGGACCCTTGATAATGATCTCGCGGATCACGACCGTGTCGGACAACAGAGAGGACATGTCTATGTCGACCTTGAAGGTTTCGATCTGGAAAACATTCGCCTTAAACCCCTCGGGAGGGCCCACCACGAGTCCCGAGATGTCCACGAGTCCGGAGAACGCCTTCACTGTGACGTTCGATATTTCGATTGGGGTGCCCAGCATGTTTGGCCCGATTTTCGACGCTGCCGTCTTGACGATGGGACCTAGTGCGAACTGGAGCACCACGACCATAACGACTACCACGGCGACAAGGATCCCGACGAACCATCCGAGAAAGCGGCGTCCCCTGTGTTTCTTCCCTTTGACGGAATTGGTCGTCTTCGTTTCTGTTTTGTCGTTCATTGAATACTCCTTTTGTTGTGTGAGCCCGCATGCATGGCGCGCCCTTATTTGTATCGAGTATATTCTGCGGCGAGCTCGCCCGTCCATCTAAAACGCCGATATTATGCCACATTGCAGGGGTGATTGGCAAGTGGCGGGGCAATTAATTGCGTGTTGGGTGGGCATGCTGTTGTGCCATTTAGTATGATTTGGGGCATTCGGAAAAATCCTTCACCCGTGCGCAAACGAGAAAAGACAAATATGAGTGTCTCTTGTCGAACCAGTAAACGTCGTGTCGGAGTTAAACGGCTCTCCTTTGCCGGGCGTCGGGTTTCTTGTTGTTTTTCTCCTGCTCCCGGTTGCCGCATTCTTACCGGATGGATGCGCCACATCAGGCCTGGATCCGTATTTCGCATCCACTGGATCCGATGCCAATGTATACGTTTCGCTTGCCAAATCCGGGATTTCTAAAATAGCTGTCCCGCCTTTCAAAGGGCTGACTGAACACATCGGAGCGTCCGTGTCTGACATGGTTGTCATAGAGATGCCACGTAAACACATGTGCGTGCTCGTGGAACGCAGCCAGCCGGCTTCCCCGCTAAATGCGCCGGCCGGCGTCAAGGTCTCCGAAATGGGTCTGCGCGAAGCAACAGTCTCTTGGACAAAGGCGGATCCGCCTGCGGCTGAGTGCCGTGCAGAGCGGGCGCTGTGTCTCACCATCCTGTGAGGCGCCGCGTTCGAAGGGCGTCACGCGCTGCCGGATCGGGCGTTCGGAGGCAAACGGCAACACAGAATGGAGTCTGCGCGGCGAGGCCGGCAAAACCTCCTTTGTGGACGGCGGCAAAGCGGGGTGCGACCTTGGGGACAGCACACGCTACTTGTACCGAGTAAC
>JALHHX010000099.1:14236-16687 GCA_022837245.1 Lentisphaerota bacterium | reverse complement strand
CTCGATTCCGAGGTGGTGGGCAGTAGTATCAAGGTGTGCGCCACGAGCGGCGTGTTCCTGGGAGAGGTGGGCGGCCGCGCCGGAAGAGCCGCCGCAGACGCCGTTTTCAACACGGATATAGACCATCCGCACGGAAGGCGACTTATTTTCCGGCTGGGGGGAAGCCTACTGTCTGGCCGTAGAGGACAGTGTTGCCCTTCGGGAGCTTCAGGGAGGTGGCGAGCGCGTCTTTATCGAGCGTTGCGAAAAAGACGGCGTTCATGCCCTCGGACGCGCAGTAGAGGTATATGTTCTGGCCTATGAAGCCGCTGTCAACCGCGCCGATTGTGGTGGACGCCATTGGGTCGGACATGCGTTGGCGGGCCTTGTTAATTACGAATACGAACGTAAGAGGCGCCTTGTTGGCAAACTCCCCGAAGCCGCTATCGGCGCGGAGGTCTTCTGAAGAAACTTGGACGAGCTTGTTCGAGGGCGCGTTGTACAAGTATGCGCCGCTTCCCATTATGGCATAGAGGTCGATCTCCTGGCGGTTGAGCGCGGAGGGGACAGTCCTTTTGCCCTCGCTGGGGCGGTTTATGCCATATGCCGCCCAGAGCATGTCGGAAAGTTTCTGCTCGGGGATTGCCGTCTCCGCGAACTCACGAGAGGTCTGGCGCTCGGCTAGGGCGTTCATCAGGGGTTTGCCGCCCTCCTTGCTGGGTTCCGGCAGTTGTATGTCCGCAGCCATTGCGGCTCCTGCCATGACGGTTGCAGTGAGTGTTGCCATAAGTATTGTCCTTCTCATTTTTGCGGTTCCTTGTTGTTTGTTGTGTCTCCTGGGAGTGGCACTGAGATAGCTGAGACCGCCTCGGGCGGCGCCACGAAAATCGAATCATCCCCTTTGACCTGCACGTATGCCGACCCGTCTGGAAGTTTATTGCCTAGCATCAAAATTACAACAGGCTTTTCCGGCGAATCAGTTGTTATGGATATTTCGGCTGCTGCGGGGGACAGACCGTACGAAGACGTGTTGGGAGTGAAAAGCGTTTCTATTCGTGATGCCTCGATATTCGTAAGAGCCGCAACCCATGCGTTTACTGCCTCGGCATTGTCGGCGAGCGGTTTCGCGGAATGCCATTCGCCCTCGGAGTTGCGAAGCAGCGTGGAGGATCCATCCTCCGAGGTTTTAGTTATCGAGGAGATCGACGCAGGCGGTATCGCCACGATCGTCTTGTCGCGTATCGAAGCGAACCACGAAGGGCTCAGAAACTCCTCACCGTTTTGCGCGACATCGACCGTGTGGCGGCGCTTCTTGTCGGGAAGTATGATATCTAGCGCAATCTTTTCCCCGTATGCGTCGCGCACGAAAGAAATGTATGCGGAGACGGCTTCGCTCTGCGTCTTCGTGAGGATTTCTAATTTTATGGTCTCGGGCGTGCCAGCGGGCAGCGCCTCGCTCTCGGAGAGTTGCACGGCGGATTTGTCCTCGATGTTGAGCAGTTCATCGACGAGCGCTGCCGCTGCCTGCTGGTCGGTCGGCAGTATGGCGGGGCGGAAGATCGACCACAAGGCCGTTTTCTGGTCCCACCTCATCGCAAACGCTCCTTTGATGCTTTGCATGGAGATCGACGCCACTTCGCCGGGGCGTATCGGAAACACGCGGTGTTCGCGCAACGCATCGGCATCCATTTTAAGAGCATCAAGTATCGATTGGCCTACTACGACTATGTTAAATTCGGTGGACGACGCCACGTACACTCGGCCCGGCGCGCCAGGGGCGGCCTTGCCGAAGATAAAATCAGCGGAGTCGCGTTCGTCGTTGTATTTGACCGTCGCTGATAAAATCGATTCGCCGGGGGAAATTCCGTACGCGGCCCCGGCCTCGTCCATTAGGAGGCGCTTCGATTCTGCGCTGTCTGGCGGCGACCACACGAACTCCTCGATTGAGGCGTTTGCTATTGAACTTACGAGAGCCGAAACGGCTGCCGGGGATGCGCGGATGTCCATGGGCTTCTTCATTCGCCAGCCGTTTGGCGTGCGCTCCAACTGGACGATTCCCTTGCCTGGCAGGCGGATTTCGATGCCGGATATCTCGCTTGCGTGTGCAGGAAGGAGCGCGCGGTCGCGGAAGTCCTCCGCGGAGGCGGGCAGGATGTCGAGAATGATGCGGTCGGCTGTGAAGATGTCGGTTGATTCCGATGTCATCACGAAAACATGGTTGCCGCCGGGCGCATCGCCCCCAATCCGTAGTTCCTTTTCTCCTCCGGGACCGGAGAGCACTATCGATGCGCGCGGGCTGACGAGCCCGTAGTCGTCGAGTCCCAGTTCGCGGCTTTTGCGCTGGTTCAATGTGACGCGGTCGTGGAGGGAGGCGCGTGAGATTGTGGCCAGCACGAAATCTATGCGGTTTGCATCGGCCCGTTGCCTTGAGGGTTCGATTATCTCCCATTTGCCTCCCGCCTTTGAGCATCT
>JALHHX010000099.1:0-14209 GCA_022837245.1 Lentisphaerota bacterium | reverse complement strand
CCGGGGAGGATCGTGGAGGGGATTTTTACGAACGCGCTGGACGGCATGTAGCGGTATTCCATCCATGTCGCGGTGGTTACGACGATTAGCAGCACGAAAAGCCACATTGTCGTTTTTTTGGTGAGCACCTTTTTATTCCCGTTTTTGTTTTGGAGCGAGGATCGTATATATGAAATACAAGAAAATGCCAACGCAAATTGCCGTGTCGGCTATGTTGAAAGTTGGAAAAGTATAGACGTTTTTCCAATGAAAGTCCAGAAAGTCAACGACGTGGCCAAGCTTCACCCTGTCGATCAAGTTGCCCATTACGCCGCCTGCGAGAAGCCCGACCCCTATGCGGCAAAGTTTTCCCGCCCCGATGAACTCTTTCCGGTATCTCCAGAGCAGAACCAGCATTCCTGCCGAGACGCCCGAGAGTGCCACGCGCTCACCTGACATCAGCCCCCAAGCCGCGCCGTAGTTGAAGACCTTGCGGATATCGAAGAAGCCTGGAATCACGGTTATATGGTCGTGACGGCCGAAGCCGAAGTGCCCGCAGATTGCGACCTTCGTGAGCTGATCGGCGATGGTGATGGCGACGGCGATTGGCGCGATCAACGGCCGGGGGGCGATGCTGCGCACGTTGTTGCCAGCGTCTTCCGCCGCGTCTTGCGTTATGGCTGTCGTTGTCTGGTCCATCTTGCTATGCCTGTCCGCCCAAAAACCGCGGACGGCCGTCTAGTCCCACAAGTCGGTCGTAGGCTTTCTGCGGTTCCCGTTGTCTTCCATTTCCGACTGGCATTGTATGCACGTCTTGGCGAAAGGCAGCGCTTTCAGGCGGCGCTTTTCGATCTTGTGGCCACAGATGTCGCAGATGCCGTACGAACCGTCATTGATTGCCTCTATGGCCTTGTTGATCTGGAATATCTGAGATTGGTCGGCGCTGGCTCGGTCAAGGCTGGTCACGCGTTCGAACGCGTCTGTGCCGTCTTCGTCCTGGTTGACTTCGTCGTGGCGCAGCAGCGACTGTTCCCGCAGTTCCGAGACCTGTAATGATAGGCGCTTTGCCATATCAAGCATTGAGAGGTAGAACCCCTGCAGCTCTTCCTTGGAGAAGTGCTCTGTATCGGTCTTTTTGGATTTCGCCCGGGCCGGCTGCTTTGCCGGGGCTTTCCTCGCGTCCGTTTTCGGGACTGGCTTTGCGGACGCTTTTGCAGCGGGTTTCTTTGCAGCGGGTTTAGCGGCTGGTCTTTTTGCCGCCGGTTTCTTCTCAGGTGCTTTCGCGGCCGTTTTCTTAACGGCCGGCTTCGCCGCTGTTTTCTTCGCGGCCGGCTTCACGGCCGTTTTCTTCGCTGCCGGCTTCGCGGCCGTTTTTTTCGCGGTTGCGGCGGGTTTGGGTGTTGTCGTCTTTTTCAAATTGGTTTTAGCAGTTGTTGGTTTCTTGGCTTTTGCCGGAGCTCTCTTGGCGGGCTTGGCCGTGGCCGTCTTGGCGGCCACCTTCTTGACGGCTCGCATCGGAGCCGTTTTTTTGGAGGCAGAGGATGCCGCCGGGCTTTTTTTTCTCCCGCCGGGCTTCTTAATTGGCGTCTTTAGGGGCTTTTTTGCTTTCATGGTGCTTATTCTCCATATTCCGCAGATGCTTCCGGTTCTTAAAACAAGGGCGCGTATCGTAGCATGATGGGCGTTTGACGTCAACATCGCACTTGACTTGCGTCCCGTGTTTCAGTAAAACATTAAGGCGTCCACGGAGTTTGTCCGTAAGGGCGGCGGCGTGCTGGACGCGCCATTTATTTTTATAAACGGGGCAACGTATATGGCAGACACAAATAAAGCGGTTTTTGAGTATCACAAGGGGGGAAAGGTCGCCCTGGGCATGCCGAGGGCGGTCAAGTCTGTCGAAGATCTATGTCTGGCGTACACGCCGGGGGTCGCCCTGCCAGTGAAGAAGATCGCGGAAGAACCGGCGGCGGCGTTCGACTACACGGCTAAATGCGGTCTTGTGGCGGTGGTTTCCGACGGCACGGCGATCCTCGGGCTGGGAGATCTTGGCCCGGCAGCGGCGATCCCCGTTATGGAGGGCAAATCGGTGCTGTTCAAATCGTTTGCAGGCGTGAACGCATGGCCGGTTGTGCTCGACCACTGCCGCGAGGGCGGCGCTTCCACCGGGCCGACCGACCCGCAGCGCGTCATCGACGCGGTGATGGCGATCGCGCCGATGTACGGCGGCATCAACTTGGAGGACATAGCGGCGCCGGCGTGTTTTGAAATAGAGGACCGCCTTTCTGAAATGCTCGACATCCCCGTATTCCACGACGACCAATGGGGCACCGCCGTCATCGTGCTGGCCGGGGTCGCCAACTTCGCCGAACTGCGCGGCTCGAAAATGGAAGAACTCAAAATCGTCGTCAACGGCGCAGGCGCCGCCGGCGTGCGTATACGCGAGATGCTCATTTCAGCTGGGGCGCGCCACGTCGTAATGTGCGACAGCAAGGGCGTCATCTATAAAGGCCGCCCAATCAACAAGGCACGCCACGACGCGGTGGCGGTCGACACGCCGTTCAGAACTCTCTCCGAGGTCATGCGCGGTGCCGACGTCTTCATAGGCGTTTCAAAGGGCAATTGCGTGGAGCCGGCTTGGGTCGAGTCGATGGCCGGCTATCCCGCAATCTTCGCACTCGCAAACCCCGATCCGGAGATCCGCCCCGAGGCCGTCGCGGAAGTTTTGCGTGGCAAACCGTACGTGATGGCGACAGGCCGCTCCGACTACGCGAACCAGATCAACAACGTCCTCTGCTTCCCATTTTTGTTCCGTGGCGCACTAGACGTGCGGGCACGGAAGATCACCAAGGGGATGAAGCTCGCGGCCTCCAAGGCGCTCGCGAAGGCGGCGCGCCGCCCCGCAGGCCCGGAGACGCTCGCGCTGTATCCCGGCGAGACGATGGAGTTCGGCCCGGAGTACATCATCCCGAAGCCGTTTGACAGGGACATATACGTCGAAGTCTCGCTGGCCGTCGCAAAGGCGGCAGTCGAGGATGGAGTGGCGCGCGTCGCGGATTTCGACGCCGCTGAATACGGGACACGGCTGCGCGATCAACGCGCAAAGGGCATCTGCTGATTTTTTTGCATAAGGAGCTGCTGCAATGGATTACAAAACTGCGTACAAAACAATAATGGACGACCACTTCACCGACAAGATGGAGATATCCTTCATCGGCGGCGACAAGCGGCAGACGCTGGAGTATGAGAAAGTCTCGTGGGTTATCGACGGAGAGAAGAAAGGGTTGCGCTACGGGGAGAACCCGGGTCAGGAGGCGGCGGTCTACAAGCTAGTGAACGGCAACCTGGTACTGGGGGATGTCGAGATGCTCAGACCGGGCAACACGCTCGCGTCGGAGCCAGAGTTGTTGCAGTCGGGCAAACACCCCGGCAAGACGAACCTCACCGACGCCGACAACGCGCTCAACATACTTCGCTATCTCGTCGACAAGCCGTGCGCGGTGATCGTCAAGCACAACAACCCCTGCGGAGTCGCGCTCGGCGAATCGCTGCAGGAGGCCTATTACAAGGCAAACAAGGCGGACCGCCTGGCTGCGTTCGGCGGATGTATCGCGGTCAACCGGGAGCTGGACCTTGATACGGCCAATATGATCGCGGAGAACTACGCGGAGGTCGTCGTGGCGCCGGAGTTCTCGGAGGGCGTCATGGATGTTTTCGCGGCCAAGAAGAACCTGCGCGTGATGAGGATCCGCAACATGGCGCGCCTTGGCGAATTTGTGGCCAGAAGGGTAGTGGATTTCAAGTCGCTCGTGGATGGCGGCATCGTGGCGCAGTGGTCATTCGTGCCGGAGGCGCGGACCGCTGACAAGCTGGTCCCTGCGGAGGTCACGCGCAAGGATGGCTCCGTTCACCGTATCAAGCGGTTGCCAACCGAGGCCGAGTACCGAGACCTGGTTTTCGGATGGCTTGTCGAGGCGGGCGTGACAAGCAATTCCGTGCTGTATGTCAAGGACGGCGTGACCGTCGGCATAGGCACTGGCGAACAGGACCGCGTGGGAGTAGCCGAGATCGCGCGCGACAAGGCGTACAGGAAACTTGCCGACTGGATCTCCTGGGAAAAGCATGGCGAGCCGTACAACGACCTCGCGATGAAATTCGGTGCCGAGGGGATGAAGTTCAAGGCGGCAATCGACGAGGAGGTCTCGGCCCGCAAAGGCGGGCTGCCCGGCTGCAGCATGGTCTCCGATGCGTTCTTCCCTTTCCGCGACGGCGCGGAGGTGGGCATACGAGAGGGAATCTCCGCCATCGTGCAGCCCGGGGGCTCGATAAAGGATTGGGACGTTATCGACTGCTGCAACGACGCGGGAGTCGCCATGGTCTTCACGGGGCAGCGGTCATTCCGTCATTAAGCATATGCCCCGCGTCAGCGACGACGCCGTAAACCAAACAAAGCCGCTTTTTCAGTTCGGTTTTCATGAAAAGAAAATATCCTGCTGGAAGCCTCGGAGAGGTGCTCTCCATAGCTGTGCCGCTTGTCATCAGCAACTCGGCATTCATGGTGATGCAGTTCTGCGACCGCGCCTTTCTGGCGAACTACAGCGAGCTGTCTATCCAAGCGGCGGTTCCGGCGGGGAATCTGGCCTTCACTCTGATATGTCTGTTTACCGCGACGGCGGGATACTCGGCCAACCTCGTGGCGCAGTACCATGGGGCCAAAAAGGCGCTTAAGTGTCTGCACGCCACGATGCAGGGCATCTATTTCACGTTGATGTTCATGCCGCTGGTCCTGCTGGCGATCCCTCTAGGCAATTTTATCATCAGTCTCTTCGGGCACACCCCCGAACTTGCACGGCAAGAGGGAGTGTACCTGAAGTGGATGGTTTTCTGCGCCCTGCCCATCGGCCTTGGCTGGTCTATCAGCGGCTTCTTCACCGGACAGGGCCGTGTGAAGATGACAACCATTTCGAACATAATCGGAAGCGTCCTGAACATCGCTCTCGACTATGTGTTGATTTTTGGGAAATTCGGCTTCCCGGAGATGGGGCTTGAAGGCGCGGCGATAGCCACGTTTATCGCCGGCTTCTTCGCGCCGGCAATACAGTTCTTTTTCATGATGAAGTCCCGGCATGTGCGCGAAGTCGGGCTGCGCGACGCGTTTCGCCCTGAATTCAAGCTTATGAAGAAGCTTGTTCGGTTTGGCTTCCCAGCGGGCGTCCAGATTTTTCTGGACCACGGCGCCTGGTCGCTGTTTCTTCTAGTAACCGCGATGCTTGATGCCGTCTCTTTAACTGTGAGCAACATCGTGCTGAGCATAAACAACCTCGCGTTTTCGCCCGTCATGGGTTTCGGCACCGCGGCCTCGATTCTCTGCGGGCAGTATCTTGGGGCGGACGATTCGGTAAACGCCAAAAAAGCGGTTCGGGCGACGATGAAACTGGGGTTGATCTACATGTGCCTTATCGGCTCGGTTTTCGTGCTGCTGCCGGAAACGCTTATATCTTTATTTGTCTCGGCAGATAGCACTGTGGTGAATGATCCGCAGTTCATGCGAATTGGGCGCAACCTGATATACCTCATGACCGTCTGGGGCTTCTTCGACACGGTAAACCTCATACTTGTGGGCGGGCTCAAAGGCTCCGGCGACACCAAATTCACCATGTGGTACCTGGCGCTCGTCGCCTGGCTGGTGTGGATACCCGGGGAAGTGCTGATACTGAAGGCCGGTGGGGGAATAGTGGAAGCCTGGGTTTGGATGACGATATACGTTGGCATCCTCTCAATCGGGCTGATTAAACGCTGGCACGGCGGCATTTGGAAACAGATCAGAATGGTGCGCTGACCCCGATTATCCGCGGCCGGCGTCAAAGGCTTTCAGGTTGACTTCCACGAGTGCGGGTTTGATGCGTTCGCGCATGGCCTGGTGCCATGCCCCGACTTCGAACGGCATTATTTTGGAGAGGGCGCCCGCTATGACCATGTTTGCGGCGCGCGCGTTGCCAGCCTTGAGTGCCAGAGACGTTGAATCGACAAGCTCCATCCGGTCTCCGTAGAGCTTCACTAGAAGGGCGTCGATATCTGCGACCCCCTCCTGCATGCCCGAGGATACCGTGGTCGCAACGATCTCGCGGTCGTCGACGATCGCCTTGCCGGTGCCCGGCTTGAGAAGCGAATGGCAGCGGGCGGCCTCGAGCTTCTCGAACGCCACGAGCACGTCGGTTTGGCCTAGCGGCACAATCGGGCCGAAGACGTAATCGGGGCCGTCGCAGAAGCGGACCTGGCTGGTGACACTGCCGCCGCGCTGCGACATGCCGTGTATTTCGCTCTTCTTGACCGGCTTGCCGGAAATTGCGGCGGCGCGCGCGAGGATGTCGCTCGCAAGCAGGATTCCCTGACCGCCGACGCCTACCAAAGTTACATTGACTACGGGGCTCATAGATTTATCCACTCCTTATTTTGTTTCAGATGCTTTGGTAGATGAGATCGCCCCGAATTTGCAGACTTGGCGGCAGATGTCGCAGCCGATGCACGAGGTTTGGTCTATCGAGGATTTGGAGGCTTTGCCTTTCGGTTCGCCGCGCACTATGGAGGGGCAGCCGAGTTTGAAGCAGGCGCCGCATGCGACGCACTTTTCGGGATCGACCTTGTACGGGGTCGCGCCGATGTTGCGCCGCGCCGCGAGCACGCACGTGCCGTAGGCGACGATCACGGAAGGCTCATTGGTGTCGAGCTCCGTGAAAATGACTCGCTCCAGCTCCGCGAGGTCGTAAGGATCCACCTCGAACACGCGCTTGACGCCGAGCGCGCGGGAGATTTCCGCGATGTTGGCCTGCGGCGCTTCCTCTCCCATGAGCGTCTTGCCGGAGCCGGGGTTTTCCTGGTGGCCGGTCATGCCCGTGATGCGGTTGTCGAGCACGATGACCGTCACGGCGCCTTTGTTGTAAACCACGTCGAGCAGGCCCGTCATGCCGGAATGGAAGAAGGTGGAGTCGCCGATGACTGCGGCGACGCGCCTCTTGAGCCCAGCCTTTTCCATACCGAACGCGGCGCCGATGCTGGCGCCCATACAGATGGTGGTGTCCATGGCGGAGAGCGGCGGCGCGCTGCCGAGCGTGTAGCAGCCGATATCGCCAGAGACGACGGCCTTCGATTTCGAAAGAATGTGGAACACGCTGCGGTGGGAACAGCCCGCGCAGAGCACGGGGGGGCGCGTGGGCAAAGCCGGCAGTTCCGCTTGCGGCGCCGGTGTCGGGGCGCCGCCGCCCCTGATTTCCGAGCGCAACGCCGCGATGCGGTCGGGGTTGAGCTCCATCATGGAAAGCTCGGTCTCGTAAGGCTCCACCTTTATCCCCGCCGCGGCAATGCCGTCGCGGATTACCGGGTCGAGCTCTTCCACAACATAAAGCTTGTCCACCTTCGACGCGAAGCCGCGGATCTTATCCAGCGGGAGCGGGTGGGAAAAACCCAGTTTGAGTATGGAGTCTTCGGAAAAGTGCTCCATGACGTATCCGTATGCCACGCCGCTTGTCACGATTCCGATCCCGGAGCCGCGGATGCGTTCCCGGTTGAACTTCGATTTCTCGGCCTCCTCCTTGAGCATCGCGAGGCGCTTCTCCGCTTCGAAGCGCATGCCCTTGGCGTTGGCCGGGACCGCCACGTTCTTGCGGACATTCTTCACGTACTCCCGTACCGGAACGTTGCCGTATGCGAAACCGGCGCCCAGATCGACCATCGAGGAAGAGTGCGCCGTGCGCGTGGTGAGGCGGATGAACACGATGGCGCCTGTGCGCTCCGACAGTTCGAACGCCTCGCGCGTCATGTCGTACGCCTCCTGGCTGTCAGCAGGCTCAAACTGCGCGCCCTTGGCGAACTTGGCGAGGTTGCGGTTGTCCTGCTCATTCTGCGAGGAATGCAGCCCAGGGTCGTCGGCCGACACTACCACAAAGCCTCCATTGACGCCTATGTACGTGTAGGTCATAAGGGGGTCCATGGCGACGTTTAGCCCGACGTGCTTCATGGCGACGAGGGCGCGCGCGCCCGCGATCGAAGCACCTATGCCGATTTCCATCGCCACTTTTTCATTCACCGACCACTCGCAGTTGATTTCGCCCTTGAACTTGGCAATGGTTTCGAGGATTTCGGGGGTATGCTGCTGCCACGTGGCAGCCGGCCCTATATGCCCCGTAGGCGACGGCCTCGTCGCCTGAGAGAAATTTTGTGGTGGTGTTGTTGTCCATGTGTAGTTGTTCTCCAAAAAAGCAGGCGCATAGACTAACATACCACCTTAGGTTTGTCCAAAAAATATAAGAAAACCCGTCCCCTTGCGCGCTTGCGTTCGAAGTTGCGTTTTGATAGAATCACCGGCATGCAAGCAAAAACGCTTATCATTATACCGACGTATGACGAGAAAGACAATGTGGGGCCGATAGCCGACGCCGTGCATGCGAGCGCCCCGGAGGCGCATATTCTCTTTGTTGATGACAACTCACCCGACGGCACGGGCGACATCCTAGACACTATGGCGTTGGCCGATGATCGCGTTTTCGTGCATCACGGCGAGACCAAGGCCGGGCTTGGCCGGGCTTACATCACGGGGTTCAAATGGGGACTGTCAAAAGGGTATGACTACCTCTTCGAGATGGATGCGGACGGATCGCACGATCCCAAGTGCGTCCCCGAGTTCCTCAAGGTCGCGGAGAATGCGGATCTCGTGCTTGGCACCCGCTACAAAGGCGGGATACGGGTGATAAACTGGCCGTTGCACAGGTTGCTCATAAGCATGTCGGCGGGGCTTTTCGTGCGTATGGTCACGGGGTTGCCGGTGTCGGATCCCACTGGCGGATACAAGTGTTTCACCAGGCGCGTTCTAGAAAGCATCGATTTGGACGCGGTGTTTTCGAACGGCTATTCCTTCCAGATCGAGATGTCATACATGGCGTGGATGGCAGGTTGGAGGATCGGCGAGGTGCCGATCGTTTTCGAGGACAGGCGTGCCGGGTATTCCAAGCTGAGCAAGGCGATCGCGCGCGAGGCCTTCGGCATGGTGTTCCGCCTTGCATGGAGGAACAAATTCCGGAGAAGGCCTAAAGGGAAGGCCGCGGAGGAGTGGCTCGCCAAGACAGGGGCGGGCGAGGCCGCCCCGCAATAATGAAAAGATGAACGAAATAGACTTGAACGACGGGAAATGGGTTCCGGAAAAGAAAAAGTTTTTCCGGAAGATGGACTGGGCGGCCTTCTGGACTAGCGCGTTCATAGCTTTTCTGGTTTATTTTGTCACAGCGGCGCCGACGGTGACGCTTGAGGACTCCGGGGAGCTGGCTGTGGCGGGGGATTATCTAGGAGTGCCGCATCCGCCGGGGTATCCTCTGTGGACCATGTGCGCGTGGGTGTTCACGAAGCTGCTGGGATTTGTGAAATATCTTGGGCAGCCCAATCCGGCGTGGGCGATTACGATAATGTCGGGTTTCTTCGGCGCGCTGGCAGCCGGATTCACCGCGATGCTCGTCAGCCGCACGAGCTCGGATCTAGTGCGACAACGAATGGCCTTGTCTGTTGGCGGGGATGCAGTCGAGCCTGAATACGAAAGGGCCGAGGCTAACCGGTTTTTCGATGGAGATGCGACGGGGCGGTTTTTGGACGTGACGTGCTGGGTCTGCGGCGTGGCGGCGAGCCTCGTGTTCGCCTTCTCGCCGGTGATGTGGTCGCAGGCGACGATCGTCGAGGTCTACACGCTCAATGCGTTTTTCCTGATGCTGATCTACCTGCTGACGTATGTGTGGATGAACCGTTCTTCAGACAAGCTGCTGTGGATCACGGGTTTTGTGTTCGGGCTTGGGCTTACGAACTACCAAGTGCTGTTCTTTGCAATACTGCCGCTTGCCATGGCGATAATGCTTCAGAACATAAAGCTCTTCCGCGATTTCGTCCTTGTTGCCGTGCCGTTCGGCCTTACCATTGGCATGATGAAACTCGGTTCGCTGTTGACACAGCCGGGGTTTTTGAAACACGCAATCCGTAATCCCAAGGATCCGACCTCATCGGCTGTCGTGGACACGAAATACTATGTGTGGGCAGTGGTCTTGACGCTTGTGTTCGTTGCAGCCGCGGTGTTCCTGAGGTTCGTGGGCAAGTCGGATGCGGAGGATGCGCCCGGGGCCGGCAGGGATGAAGAGATCAAGGCCAAGCTAATCGCAGGCGGAGGCGGTGTAATGGTTCTTGCCGCGCTTGGCATGATAATAGTATGCAGTTCGCTGCCGGCGCCGCCTGTGCCCCCGCATTTCGCGGAGGTGCCGAAGAGCGAATATTTCTCATGGGGGGGGCCGCTTTTAATATTTTTTGGAGCACTGGCCCTGATGTGGCTCTTCTCGATAAAGGTCGAGGGGGGTATATGGTATTCGACCGCCGTGACAGGCATACTGCTGATCATGGGCATCTTCATAATGCGTGGAGCGCTGCTTGGCCTGACGCATCCGATGAGTGGGACTTTCTCCTTTTATTTGTGTATGAATTTTGTGTTTCTGGCGCTTGCCTGGCTGCTGCTGCCTTCCGGACGCACTGTTTCGCTGACAGTATTCGCTGTTGAGCTGGGCTTGGCGTTCTACGGCTACATGCCGCTGGCGTCCGAGACGAACCCTCCGATGAACTGGGGCTATCCCAGGACCTGGGAGGGCTTCAAGCACGCGATCACGCGCGGGCAATATGAGCAGATATCCCCCCTCTCCCCGGCGTCGCTCTTCTCCGCGGAGTTCGTCAAGAAAGTCGGTGCGTACTTCCAGGATCTGCGCATGCAGTTCACGCTGCTTCTAGTGCCGTTTGGTTTCATCCCGTTTTCAGTCTGGGAGGTCAAAATCGGGAAACACCGTTTCCGTTCGCTGCCTGTGGCGGTGGCTCTGGCCGAGGCAGTTGCAGCGATCGTGGCGGTCGACAAGCTGTTCGCCGGACTGAGTCTCGAGAACATGCGCATAGACAAAGCCCTCCTCGGTTTGCTGCTTGTGATGACGTTCATAGGGGTGCAGGGCATTTTCTTCAACCAGATTCTGCGCCTGTTCAGGGCTGCGTGCGGCGCCGACAATGAGGAGTTGCCGGCGCGGATCGTATCCGGGGTCTCGGCCGCCGCCCTCGCTGCCGTTTTGCTTTTAGCGGCGCTGGGCTTCTCGAACGCCGCCGCGGAGATGGCGCTCGACGCTGCCGATGTCAAACCCGAATGGAGGTGGTTCGGCTTTTCCAACGTGCTGCTCACCGCCGTCGTTTTCCTGCTTTGGTTTGCCGCGGCGTTTGGGGAGACTTTTCTCATGTTCGGCCGCAAGGAAGAAAAAAAATTGGCGTTCAAGCTGGAGATCGGGCAGCTGACGCAGCGCTGGCATATCGCCACCATAGCGGGTTTCATAATGATGAGCCTGCTGCTGATCGCGCTGGCCAAGCCTAAATACGACGTCCAGGACAACTTCATCCAGAAGGTGAAGTTCATATCCTCGCACGCGATATTCGCCGTGTGGGTTGGGTACGGCCTGATGTACGCGCTGGTGGAGTCGCTGCGTTTCGGCAAGTTGAGCCGCCTCGCGCTTGCCGCCGTGCTCTTGACGCCGCTCATACCGATCCATGAAAACTACTTCAACGATGACATGGTCGACATAATCAGCTGCGCGGACCAGACCGGGCACGATTTCGGATGGCAGTTCGGCAACTACCAGCTGCGCGGCGCCGAGGCGATAACCGAGGAGCTGGACGAAGATGAAGAGCCGCTCCCGAACCCGTCGTACCCGCCCGCGATGACCCGGGATGCGGTTTTCTACGGTGGCACTGATCCGGGGCGTTTCGTCCCCACGTACATGATATACTCGGCGCAGGTGCGTCCAGACGTCTTTCTGATAACGCAAAACGCGCTCGCGGATGTCACTTACCTAGACACAATGCGAAACCTCTACGCCGATCAGATATGGATGCCCACGGAGATTGACAATTCCACCGCGTTCCAGATCTACGTCAACGACGTGCGCGAGGGGCGCCGCCCCAACATCGGCGGCATCGAATTCCGCCCCGGCGGGGGCGTGCAGGTGACGGGCGCCCAGGCCGTCATGGAAATCAACGGCGTAATCACGGAGATGATCTTCAACAAAAACCGCGATCTCCACGATTTCTACGTCGAGGAGAGCTACCCGATCCAGTGGATGTACCCGCATCTCTCGCCGCATGGTTTGATCATGAAGCTGAATTACGACCGTGTGCAATACGATAAAAAGACGGTCGCTGACGATATGGACTTCTGGGATTGGTACGTGCGCAGACTTATCGCGGATCCAAAGTTCGCACGCGATCTTCCGGCGCGCAAGTCTTTTTCCAAACTCCGCAACGCCATTTCCGGCACGTATGCCCACCGCGGCATGTTGCGAGAGGCGGAGCGCGGCTTACAAGAGGCGATCGCACTCTACGTCTACAGCCCCGAAAGCACTATGAATATGATCCAGAGGATATATCTGCCGCAGAGACGCCTGGACGAATCGCTGGATCTGCTGCTCAAGCTCAAGAAGCTTGATCCGAACAATGCCAGCCTGCCGATAGAGGAGATCCAGCGCCTGCAAACCGCCCACAAGACGTCCGGCGAGCTGATGAAGAGGGTTTCAAGCGGCGAGAAGCTCGACGAGGCGGACACTCTCGCCCTCATCGAGAGCCTGATTATTGTCGATTACAGGCCTCAGGCGCTCCAGGTGCTTGAATCCTACAAGGCAAACAATAAGCCTTCGCCCGAATTCAGGGTCAAGGCCGGCTTCGTCTTCCACGAGGCTAGGATGATGAACGAGGCCGCGGCGGAGTTCTCGGCTCTCAGTGGTGCGGATCTCCAGAACGAAAAGTTGATTTCAAACGAACAATTGCACGAAATCTATCGCACAATGACGTTCGCCCAGGACATCAAAGGTGTGGGGCGGGTGCTGGTGGTGTACTTGAGCCGCGAGGAAAATGCAAAGGACTGGCAGGCATGGCTTGACTACGCCACTATTTGCCTTTCGAAGGGCGACGTCAAACGTGCCCGGGCCTCGCTGGGTTTCGCCGTGAAGCACGGCAAACGCGAAGCGGAGGAGGGCATTAATAAAGTCCCTCATCTCAAGCAGCTTTACGAGGGTACGGCACCCAGGGCGCTTGATCCGGGATTCGGTCCGCGTCGCAATACCGCTCCCCCGGGCGGAAGGCGCAAATAGACTGTGGTGACGCATACGATTTTAAGTAACAAATTAATAAATAAGTAATGATAAAAGTAAACGGACAGGAAATCCCGAAAAATGCCGTCGAATTTGAATTGAACAGGCTCATACGGTTCTATGCCGAGCATGGCATGCCGGAAGACAAGATACGGCATGAGTTGCCAGTGCTTAAAGAGCGTGCTGAACAGCAGGCCATTGGCGCGAAACTGCTGTTCGATGAGGCGGCCAGACTCGACATCCCGGTCTCCAATGACGAGATCGAGGAGCGCCTGGAGGAAATGAAGGCGGAGGCGCACGGCGAGGAGCGCTTCATGGATATACTCAAGAAACGCGGCACGAACATCGTGGAGTTCCGCAACCAGCTCAAGCTTGGCAGGCGCGTCGATAAGCTCGTCGAACAGATAACCTCGGGCGTTCCGGAGCCGACAGACGGCGATGTGGAGAAGCATTTCAAGGAGCATGCCGAGGAATACGGCAAGGCGCAGCAGGTTCTGGCGCAGCACATACTGGTGACGCCCAAATCCGACAGCGCGGATGACAAACTGGCGGCAATATCCCAAATCCGCGACATCCGCAAGAGGGTAGAGGAGGGCGCCGATTTCGCGACCGAGGCCGCGGCGCACTCCGATTGCCCGAGCGGCAAGCAGGCGGGCGGCAGCCTCGGATGGTTCAGCCGGGGGATGATGGTAAAAGAGTTCGACGAGGCGGTCTTTTCGCTCCCCGTCAATGGATTGAGCGATATCATCGAAACGCAATTTGGTTATCACATTATATATAAAAACGACGAGCACGCCGCATCGGAGCCAGACCTTTCAGAAGTGTTCGAGCAGGTGCGCGATTTCCTGCGCCACGCACGCCGCGGCGATGCGCTTGCGGCATATGTGGACGAACTTCGGTCGAAGGCAAAAATCGAAATCCTGTAGGGGCGCGGGGGCGCTGTGGGGAGGGAGCCGCGCCGCGGAGCCGCACCGTGGCAGCGTCGCCACCCCGTCACAAGTGGTTATTGTAATCCCGTGGTTCCGGGCGCGGGATTACAATGG
>JALHHX010000379.1 GCA_022837245.1 Lentisphaerota bacterium | reverse complement strand
AAGTAGGAATTGGAGGAAAGAATATGGCGCTTTGGTTTAAAAAAAGAGTAGAAAAGGCCAGGCCGGAAGAACCTGCGCTGCGGACAGGCGCGGATACTGCGGTAGCCACTGAAGAAAAACCGATGGAACTGGCGGGGACGCACGTCACGGTGGCACCGGAGATGCCGGATAGTTCTTATGCTGCGGCGCTCGACGCTGCGGCTGTGTCTGCTCCCGCGCCTACACTGAGGGCAGTGGAGGTGAAAAAGGAGGAATCTCTCCTGAAAGTGACCATCGCTGACAGATCCCAGGCTGCAACGCCGAAAACAGAGAGCTTTGCCGCTGAACGGCCGGAGGTGCCGCGCGGCGATCCAAGGGCGCTGTATTACCAGCTCATGAACGGGCTTTATGATGTGATCCTTGTGCTCGACGAAGATGGGCACGTGATCGACTGCAACGTCCGCTCCGAGCAGATTTTCGGCTATTCGCCGGATGATTTGTGGAACATGCCTATCGACAAAATGGTCTACGGAATGAACAGCCGCATGTTCAATTTGCTCAAGAAAAACCTCGGGATCAAACAACACATTCTGATCGACGCCCGCTGCTTCAGAAGCAACGGGACTTCGTTCCTGGCGGAAATCGGGGTCAGCACCATCCAGCTCACGCGGACGGGCAACGTCGTATTCGCAATCAGGAACATCGAGCGCCGCAAGAGCGGGCAGGAAGAGGTTCGCAAACTGCGCGCCCTGCTGGATCTCACCCCCGTGCCGGCGTTCACATGCAACACTGACGGCGCCTTCGAAATGATGAATCCGCCTGTTCTCAAAGCGCTTGGGATCGTCGACGAAATGGAGGCGCAGAAGAAGCGCTTCGCCGACGTGATGCCGGATATGATCGAGCAATTCCAGAACGCGTTGGCAGGCGAGGAAGTGAACGAAACGCGCCTGATCACCCTTCCCGACGGCACCGCCTACAAGATGGAACTCGCACTGCGGCCCATACGCAAAGGCCGTGAGATAGCCGGCGTGGCCGGCACAATGGTCACAAAGTAGGATTCGTATATCAATGTGCGGGATGGTTGCGGTCCCCAGATTGCAGGGAATCTCAAAAATGCCACTGGCATTCTTGAGAGTTGCCGGAAACTCATTGATAAACTTGGACTATTGTAGAAGGTGGACTTTCCCCAGAATTCTTTTTTGGTTTTCAACGATCTGCCCATTGGGAGCGGGTTTCATGCTGAAACGGGGTGGCTGAAAAGTGAAAAAGTGGCT
>JALHHX010000098.1 GCA_022837245.1 Lentisphaerota bacterium | reverse complement strand
AAGAAGACGCGGGGGACCCGTGGGCGGCGTATCTCGCCGGGGAGGAACTGCCCGTCCCCGGCAAGCTCAACCTAAACGCGCCGCGCGAAGTGCTGTGCGTCAAGGACAGCGAACTGGGCGTGATCATCACAAACGCCCCACCATACTTCAACCCGGATCCGCTGGCCGTGATGCTGACGGGAATCAAACTAAGCGAAGACAACGCAACGGCATCAACCCTGTCTGCCGGGGGAGCCCGGGAAATTGCCGCGGCGTTCTACGATGAGGCGGAGTTCACAAGATATTGGAACGAGACCGACTTCGGAGACAAAAACGAGGAAGACATAAGGCTGGGGGGCATGCCGATGGCAACCCGGCTCTCAGATATAGGCAACAGCTCGCCAACCAATAGTCCAAACGGGGGGCGGAGCCCGATACCCCATAAACTGATAACAGGCAGCGACAGGGGCAAAACTTTCTGCGATGCCCACCGCGAGGCCGCAATTGCGAACATTGTTGAGAACCTCACCGTGCGCGGCCAGACTTTCACGGTCATAATACGGGCAGACGCCTATTCAATGAGCCGCAGCTCGGACAGAGCCACGGGGGGCACGCCGCTTTCCACAACGCGCGCGATCGTCGAGCTTTGGCGCGACCCGCAGCCCGTCCGCGACTCCAAAGGCAACATCTTGCCAGATGCCAATAACGCCACCCACAACTGGCACGTGCGTTCCGTGCGCTGGTTCTGATTGATTCACGAAAGAGAACAAACACTTAAAATGGCAAATGTCATCGATACCCTGAAGGAAAGGGGGCTGTTCGACAATTGGACCAGCCCCGATCTGTACCGCGAACTCGACAAACCCATAACCCTATACGCGGGCTTCGACCCGTCGGCCGACAGCCTTCAAGCAGGCAATTTCGTGGCAATCATGACACTGTGCCACTACCAGCGCGCCGGCCATAACGTCATCGCGCTCCTCGGCGGCGCCACCGGCCTCATCGGCGACCCTTCCGGCAAAACCTCGGAGCGCGAACTGCAAAGCGAAGAAAAAATAGCGCATAACGTAGAGGGCATTAAAGAAAACCTCTCGCGCTTCCTCGACTTCGGGGAAGGCAAAGGCCAAGCGAGGCTCGTCAACAACCTCGACTGGCACAAGCATTTCACGTTCCTCTCTTACCTGCGGGATGTAGGCCGCTACTTCCGAATGGGCACAATGCTCGGCAAAGAAAGCGTCAAGCAGCGCATCGCCTCCGAAAACGGCATGAGCTTCACCGAGTTCTGCTACCAGACGCTCCAGGGATACGACTTCCTGCACCTCTACGACACGTACGGATGCCGCCTGCAGATCGGGGGATCCGACCAATGGGGCAATATCACCGCAGGCACCGACCTGATACACCGCCAACGCGAGGTCGAGGCGTACGGCATGACCCTCCCCCTTATCACCGACAGCCAAGGACGCAAGTTCGGCAAGTCAGAGGGCAACGCAATGCACCTCGACAAAAACAAGACCTCGTGCTACGACTTCTACCAGTTTTTCATGCGCTCGGAAGACGCCGATGTTATCCGCTACCTCAAGGCGTTCACCTTCATTCCGCTCGATGAAATCGCCCAGCTTGAGGAGCAGGTCAAGACAGCGCCAGAAAAACGCGCCGCGCAGACAGCTCTCGCGGACGATGTCGTGCTGAGAGTCCACGGCCCCGAAGGTCTACGTCAAGCCAGGCAGGCGACCGAGGCGCTTTTCGGCGGATCCCTAGCCGGCATGACGTCGGCAGATCTTATGCCTGTGTTCGCCGATGCACCCTCTATCGAGCTCCCAGTAACTGACGTTGTCGGCACCCCCGTGACGAAAGTCGCCGCTGCCGCCGGCCTCTGCAAGAGCATGGGGGAGGCGCGCCGCCTGGCGGATGGAGGCGGACTCTACGTCAACAACGAGAGGGTAGGATCTGCCGACACCGTCTCGGAAGGCCAGATCATAGACGGACAGATGCTCGTATTGCGCTCCGGCCGCAAAAACTACCGCCTTGTGAAACTCGTCAGACAATGTTCGGTTTGAACACTTCGACAGATATCTTGGCTAGCTCGTCGACCAGCCTCGAATAAGTCTTGTCGTCTTTGTAGATCCCAACTATAGCCCCGCCTGAGCCGGTGAACTTGGCGCACGCGCCGCACGCGCGGGCGACTTCCACCATCCGCAAGTTGCCGTCGCTTATCTTGTAGATCGAGGCGCGCCGGTCGAAGTTCGCGTTCATGAGGCGCGAAAGTTCGTCGAAGTTGCCGTTGTTTAGGCACGCCAGCGCCTCTTCTGTTATGTCTCCCCAGAACTTCATCGCATCAAGGATCGTCTTGTCTCCCGCGTTGAAACGCGCTCGTATGTTGTTGTGGAAGACGTCCGAGATCTCCGAAAGATCCGTGCGGTACGCTATGTAGAGGTTGGGGAGCCTTGAGGTGTCTAGAGGAACGTAGTTCCCATAGCCCTGCTTCTCAATCAGCTCTTTGTCGAAATTCATGTATACAAGCCCCTGGTACACCTGTATCACACGGTCCTGCAATCCCGCGGAGATCCCCAGCTCCTTCTGCTCGGCGTCGCGGATGATGTTAGCCAGCTCCTGCTTGGGGATGGTGATCCCGTAGAAGGTCATGAGCGCGCGATAGCATGCCGTGATAATGGCGCTGGAGCCCGCCAATCCCACGAGATTGGGGATGTTCGATTTGCATCGCACGGTAAAATTGCGCTTGTCATGCACGATGCCGTGAGTGTGCGTGTAGTCATGGAACGTCTTGATGGCGGCCTTTAGCAGACGGATCCCGCCATAGTAGCCGAAGAGGCGCACGTCTTCGGCAAGCTCGTCGATGCCGGCGAAGCACGAGCTGTCCCGCTCCGTCGGCAGGATCTCAAGCTCGGGCGTTTCGTAGAGCGTCACTTCGGCGAAGAAGTTGTCGAAGGTGAACGATATGGTTTTGCCAAAATAGCCGTCGGAGGGATTCCCGATCAGCGCCGCCCTTGCGTATGCTTTGCTTCGAATTATCATGTCAATCTGTCCGTATCCAGCATTGCCTTAAGCTATGAGCCCCGCCACCGCCGCCCCGATCATCGGAGAGTCATCCACGCAGACGGTCTCGAAATGCACCCCGCGCGGGGCTAGGATTTCGCGCATCCCCTGCTCCACCCGCGATTTGAAGAACACAGAGCGTGTCTTGTAATATGTGGATCCGTCTATGTTTATGCAGACGGGGTGTAGCTTGTCGTGCCCCGCGCCCGAACGCAGGACGGTGGCCGCGATGTTCACCGCCACGAGACTGGCTGCGCGCAGAAACACGGGCTCGCCCAGATCCATGATGAGCCGGCGGTCGTCTTCATGCAGCGGCGCTTCATCGAACTTTGTGCCGATGATAAAAGGGTTGGCCACGAAATCATCGAAATCCTTCGTGGAAAGATTTTTCCAGCCGAGCATCACGTCGGCGACGGCCTTCCCGAAAAGCCCCTCGCGTGCCGCGCACTGCAGAACGGTCAGCCCGAGACCGCCGATGTAGGCGCCCGAAATCATCTTCTCGAAGACACCCACGCCCGGATCCATCGTGCCGGCGTCCATTATTTCATCGAACCTCGAACGCGGCGCGCCGTCGAAGCTGCCCGATTCAACATTGATGACCATAGAGCGCCCGGCCGGCAGCTCCTCCACCTTCTTGATTTTCTCGTTCGCCTCGATGTAGGCGATGTTAGTGCCAGTACCTAGGATAAAGCCCACGTACGAGGAATACCCACGCGCCATGCCCGCGCTCATGCCCGCCAGCAGTGTGGCCACAGTGTCATTGAGCATGCAAAGCGTGAGCTTGCGTCCTGTTGTCTTCCGCAGCGCGGCTGATATGCCTGAGCCGATCATCTTGCCCACAATACCAGGTGCCGCCACCTGCTTCGTCCAGTGCAGAAGCCTGCCGTCTAGTGACGGCGAGATCTCGGCTGGGTACGAGAAACAGAAGCCCACCTTGTCCGAACGCAGCGCAACTGGTTCCAGATATTCAGCAAATTTCCCGAAAAACTCCGCATCCCCCAGCGTCTCGCCAGTTGTGCCCGGCATCGGGTGTTTGCGAAAATCCTCGATACGCGCCTTGCCTGCCGCGTCGAACCACACCACCGCCACTCGCAGGTTCGTGCCGCCCGCGTCGAGCACGATGATGGGCTTCTCGGAAGGCACCGGCTTGTCCACGCCTAGATATGCGGGTAGCATCTTAAGGGACTTGGGGGTGTCTCCCAACCCCGCCGTCATCTGTCTGTCGAACTCCTCCAAAAGGGATTCGGCATCCACATCCTGCTGAAAATTGTACTTAGAGAAAAACTCTGCGACCTGCATTGGGCTAGCTCCTTGAAATTGTGCGAAAGGCTCAAAATTATGCGCCACATTCTACTTGCCGTGCCTAAAAAAGACAATACATTTCGACAAATTCCATCTGGCATTTTTTTGCGCATGTGTGCTATCATGATGGCGGCAAGGCAGGTCGCGGCAAGCCGGCCGCGCTTCATCGCCGGCGGGGCGCAGCCCGCGGGCAAATGTCACGAAGGTACTGATCACGAATTATAGAGGTTACAATGCGCTACGCAATAGTATCGGATATTCACGCGAATCTTCCAGCCTGGAAGACGGTTCTGGCGGATATTTCGCTTAGGAACGCCGACCGTATAATCTGCCTGGGCGACACCGTCGGCTACGGCCCCGAGCCTGCCGAGACCCTTAAATCTGTCTACGAACACGTCCACCTCATGATTCTCGGCAACCACGACGCGGTGGTGGGCAAGCGCATGGACGCGAGCGGCTTCACCGACCAGGCGCAGCGCATGATCAACTGGACCTCCGAGAAGCTCGGCGCAAAGGCGCGCGCGCTTTTCGCCACGCTTCCGCTCGTTATAACAGGCAAGAATTTCCGCTGCTCGCACGGCGGCTTCAAAGACCCCGCGGTGTTCGACTACGTCGAAACTCAGGAGGAAGCGCTGGAATCCTTCAACGCCACGAAAGAGCAAGTGCTCTTCTGCGGGCACAGCCACAATCCGGGGCTTTTCGTGCTGGGCAACAGCGGAGTGGCGCACTGGCTCGAACCGCAGGATTTCGAACTCGAGGAGGGGAAGAGGTACATAGTAAACGTCGGCTCCGTGGGTTCGCCACGCGACGGCAACCCGCGCGCCTCTTACGTTATGTTCGACGACGAAGCCGCCACAGTCCAGTTCTTCCGCGCGACGTTCGACTTCGCAGCTTTCGGAGCCGCAGTCGCCAAGGCAGGGCTGAAGATGGACGACGTGCCCATGCTGCGCAGCCGGCCCGCAAAAGGCGCTGACGCGGTACGGGTCGCCCCCGATTTCTCACCCGACGCCAGCCAGAGGGTCACTGGAGACGTGGTGGAAAACGACGTCACAATGCTCATCAAAAAGAGCACTGCCAAATGGCGGCGCTTGGCATGCGCCGCGATCGGTCTCGGCGTGGTCGCAGCAGGCGCCGCCGCGATCCTTTATCTCACCCGCCCCGAACCCGGCAAAATTCCCGCCGCATTCCCCGAATTCCGCCCCTCCCCCATCCCCGCGACGAAAATTCAGGCCGACGGCACCAGCCTGCCGCCGCTTTCCGCCACAGACTTCGGGGCTTTCGAAGCCAGGCCGTACCGCGTCGTCCTTGAAGATTCTGCAAAACAGAAGGTAGCCGCCGAGGCCATCCAAGGCGGAAGCGGCTCCTGCGTGGTCTTCACCAGCGAAAGCGCCTCCTCGGAAATCCGCTTGGAATCGCCAGATATCAACTGCTATGCGGGAGACCGATTGGAGGTTGTGTCGAAGGCGTATTTCGCGCCGGACTTCAGCGGCGCGCTTGCCGTCAGCGTTTGGCTAGTCAAGGAGACGCCCGAGGGAGACCGCATCCAGGAAACGCTCCTCAAAACAATGAACTTCAACGACCAGACTGGGCTAAAGGACGGGAACCTCCCAACCGCCCTCCGGAACCTGCCGAATTCAGCCGGCTGGAGAATTGCACGCGGAACGACTGACGGCATCCCAGGAGGCGGATACGCGCGGGTGGTGGTTGCAGGCAAGTTCAAGGGAACCGTCAAAATCGGCGGTGTCTCTGCAAAACGCAGATAATCCATAGATGACTTTCAGCCTCGACGAATCGACGATTGCCGCGCTCAGCACGGCGCCGGGCCCAGCGGGCATAGCCGTCGTGCGCCTATCAGGCAAAAACGCGTTCGCGATTGCAGATGCCCTCTGCGGCGCTTCCAACACGCCGCCATCCAGCATGGAGGCGGGCACTTTCCGACTGTTCCACCTGCGAGACCCCGAAGATGGCTCACTGATCGATGAAGCCATCGTCCTCGCTTTCCGCGTGCCCCACAGCTACACGGGCGAGGACTTAGTGGAATTCCAGACGCACGGAGGACGCATATCCGCGATGCGCGTCCTGAAAGCGCTCGTGCAATGCGGCGCCAGCCCCGCCGGACCTGGCGAATTTTCAAGGCGCGCCTTCCTAAACGGACGCATGGATCTGAGCAAGGCGGAAGCCGTCTTGGATATCATAGGCGCACAGTCCGAACGCGCCGGGCGGGCCGCAGCGGAACAACTCGGAGGATCCCTTGGACGCCGCGTCGACTCCTGCTACGACGAGCTCATGGCGCTTTGCGCCGACGTCGAGGCCTCGCTGGATTTCGACGACGACGAATCGGGCGGCATCCTCGAGCCTGCCAACGTGCCAGGGCGCATATCCACCGTGCGCACGAACATCGAAGCACTGGCAGCCACGTGGCGTGAAGGTCTTCTGCTGCGCGAGGGCGCGCTCGTCGTGCTTAGCGGAATACCCAACTCCGGCAAATCAACGCTTTTCAACACAATGCTCGGAGCCCTGCGCTCGATAGTCACGGACATACCCGGCACAACGCGCGATTCGATCGAGGAAGGAATGCTGCTCGAAGGCATACCTCTGCGCATGACCGACACGGCAGGTTTACGCGAGGCCGAGGGCGACGTCGTCGAACGCATGGGCGTCGACCGGTCCCTGAAACTCATCGCCGACGCCGACCTCAACCTGCGCGTCGTTGACTTGACCGCGGACATGGAACCACAGCTATCATGGCTGCGTTCAGGCGATGCCGACACAGCCAAAACCATAGCCGTCTTGAACAAGGCAGACATCGCGCCACGTGGCAGGGTGGAGACTCTGCCACAAGAAATCGACGCCGCAGGCTTCGACGCCGTGCCTGTCTCCGCAAAAGACGGGACAGGGATAGGTGAACTCAAGGCTGCAATGGTGGACAAAATCTGCGGCGCGCTCACGGATGAAGGCAGCCAGGGCGTGGCAGTGTCCGCACGTCACCACGCACTCCTAAAAGAGGCTTCCGCAGCACTCGACGAGGCGATTGCGCTTTACGCCGAAGGGGCCGAGAGCGCGGCGGTCTTCTGCGCGCAATCGCTGCGCGCGGCGGCCGAGGCGCTCGGCACAATCACGGGACGCGTCTATTCCGACGACCTGCTCGACATCATATTCTCGCGCTTCTGCGTCGGGAAATGAATAAGCCCGGGAAAACCCGGGCGAAAAAATGGTGCACCCGAAAGGAGTTGAACCTTCACGCCTTGCGGCACAAGTACCTGAAACTTGCGTGTCTGCCGATTCCACCACGGGTGCATATGAAATGGATATACGTGAATGTTCGCACATCCCGTACTCGAAGTCAATAACTGATTTTAGGACATTCCCCAATTTTACTCGCCGCAACTGCGGTTCCCTCGCGGGACTATTGCGCTGGAGTCCGAGTCGTTTATTGTAATCTTGTGAAAAAATCACGGGATTACAATAATCACACATGTCAGAGTGGAAACCCATCCGCCGTAATCTTGCATGGAATTACAAGATTACAATAATCCCGCGTGGCAGGGTGGAGACCCTGCCACCGTAATCTCGCGTAAAAACACGGGATTACAATAATCGCGTGTGGCTGTGTTGGAACCCTGCCACCGTAATCTTACATGGAATTGCAAGATTACAATAATCCCGCGTGGCAGGGTGGAGACCCTGCCACCGCAATCTTGTGAAAAAACACGGGATTACAATAATCACGTGTGGCTGTGTTGGAACCCCGCCACCGTAATCTTGCATGGAATTGCAAGATTACAATAATCCCGCGTGGCAGGGTGGAGACCCTGCCACCGTAATCTCGCGTAAAAACACGGGATTA
>JALHHX010000378.1 GCA_022837245.1 Lentisphaerota bacterium | reverse complement strand
CCTGCCTCTCCGTGCCATAATGGGCGCACTTCACACGAAGGGGTCTGCACGGCTCCCGCCGGGCGGCGGGCGTGTTGCGCTGGCTATTGGCTAACGAGTCGTGAAATGTGGCCTCGCCGTCCTCGCTTTCGACAGGTGCGTCAAGAGAGACCATCTCCGGTGGACGGTTCTCGATGGCGCGACCTGCATCGCGGCGGTAGCGGCGGGCGACCCAGTCGAGGTTGTACTCGATGAAGTCCTTGTACGACCACTTGTCGTTTTCGCGGAACTTTCCGTGTACACGGTCGCACTCCGCAATGAACTTTGCTATAATGTCCGAGCGTCGGTCGTTCCGGTCATCCTCGTTGAAGTCCCGGAAGGTCTCCTGGAGCTGGCTGGTCTTGATGAGTATCACCTTCAGAATCTCCGGCGTGACGGGTTCCGAAGGACGGGTGTGCTTGTGGGCACGATGTGCTTTAGGCATTGTTTCGTTCCTTTTGCGCATCCCGGCTCGTGATCGCCACCGTGGCAATCTTGAACTGCCGGGGTCTGCGCAGAAGGACTTGTTCTCGCCGTTTCAGTTTTGGCGGGAAACGAAACACTCTCAAAGGCGTGGGTTCATTGGGGAAAACGAGTTGACGGGCGCGGCAGGGAATCCCGTCTCGCCCAGTTTTGGCGGGAATGGGTGGGCAGGATCGGCTAAAACTTGCAATGTTTAATAAAATAAGGCGTTTTTGCTCAATCTTATTAACTTTCGGCTTCTTCCCCATTGAAAACCGCCCCGATTTATGCTATACTATTATGCTATTCCCTTTGGAAAAGGAAGAAAGAACGCTGTCACATGGAAGTACATGACATAGCCGACCTTGCCGGTCGAATCGGCAGAGGTTTGATGGAGCAGGTATTCACGACCTGCCGGGTTGCTATTGTCTACGACTGGGACACGTTTAACAGCAAGAACACAGATGCCTTTCAAGCGGCTCTCGGCACCTTGCCGGAGGACAAACTAGACGCCCTCGATGCGGTCTTTACGCCAGCAAAACGGCTCTACGCGGAGTCGAAGAACAAGCTGACAATACAGTCTTGTCTTGAACACAACGGTCTTCTTCCTTCGGAAGAAGACAAGAAGAAGGCTTTTGAGAAAATCAAGAACAAGACTAGTGCGCTCGCCGTGTGGTGTGTTCTGAATCTCGATCCAGAAGATATCCGCGAGCTGACTGACATGGTCATCATTGATGCCAAAAGCGGCAACAAGTGGAAGACCTTTGAAATGGAG
>JALHHX010000097.1 GCA_022837245.1 Lentisphaerota bacterium | reverse complement strand
CCCCCAAAGGGTCCCCCAAAAAAGGCACGTGCTTGGTGTCACCCTTTATGACGCAACCTCAAAAACGTTTCGGTGTCGTTTTCATTTGACGCAACGGGGGGGGTGCGCAATCGCGCAATCGGCTGCTGACGGGGGTGTGGCAAGGGTGTGAGGATGTTTTATGATTACGGTTAGAAAAGGACTGGGAAACGTGTGGTCCATCCTGCGCCAGCAATTCTCAAATGACTTCGGGCCGGGTGGCACCGGCCCCTCCCCTCCACGAAGACGGCCGGTTTTTCAGGGGAGGGACGGGTGCCACCCCGTCCGGCGGCCTCTTACGGGGTCATATTGAGAATTGCTGATCCTGCGCCCCCGCCGCCAGCTCGCGCAGAAGCAGGATCGCGGGAATCCAGAGCAGCCTCGGAAGACTGCTGCGCAGGTGCCAGCCGAAATCCGGAGCCGCGCTGAGCGCATAGATGGCGGCGAACGCGCCTAGACACAGCCCGGCAAAGGCCAGCGCCAGACCCAGCGACGGCGACAACCGCAATCCGGGCCGCCGCCGATCCGCCACAAGCGCCAACACCGCCGCACATCCCGCCAGCGGATAGACAAAGCCGTAGCGCCACGGCTCGGTAAACGCCAGCTTGAACGCCTGCCCCAGCGCCAGCGCCCCTTGCCCGAAATCCACCCGCCAGATCGGCGCGTAGTCATAGAGCTGCGCCCCGGCCAGGCGACAGGAGACGTGCCAAAGCACGGGCAGCGCCGCGCCCGCCAGCAATCCGCGCCAGGAGGCGGCGATCCTGCCCGAGCGAAGCCGCAGGACCAGCCAGAGAACAAGCAGAAAAATCAGCCCCTCGTTCTTGAACCAGCCCGCCGCGCCCACCAGCATCCACCCCGGCATATCGTCCCGTCCGCTCCGCAAGCGCTCCCATCCGGCCAGAACAAAAAGCGCGACAAACGGCTCCGCATAGTACAGCGTCGCCATTTGCAACGTCTGCTTGTTGAGGAACGCCGCCAACACCCAGAACAACGCCCAAGGGGAGACTGCCCGCCCGCCCAGCCAGAGCAGCGCCGCCGCCATTGCAAAAACGGAAATGAGTTGCGTCAGCCATTCGCCGCAACCGCCCGAAATCCAATAGGAGCAAAGCGTCAACAGCGCGAGCCCGGGCGGATACGCGGGTTGGTATGACGAAAAAGCCGGATCGGTGAAAAAGCCGGAGGGAATGCCGCCGTTCAGGTAAAGGAGCTTTGCTTTTCCGCCGTACACTCCCAGCCCGGTGGGTGCCATGAACGTGTGCGTGAGCGTCGCGGCAGCCGTGAAAATAAAAAACGCCGCGACGCAGACGGTGAGGATTGTATTGGCAGTGGGGGGAGGCATCCGGAAGCGAGGGAAGCTCCCCCCGCCGTTGCTTTCCATGCGGCCAAGTCGCATCCGCCAAACAAACACCGAGACCAGCGCGCACACGAAAACGACACCCAGCGCCTCGCGCCACGGCGCGGGAGGAGGCATGCCCCGCGCACGGCCCACCGCGTTCGCGGCCATGTCCCCACGCCGCCACAGCACGGCGCTGTCATTTTCGGCGGCCTGCCAATACCCAGGAAAGTCCACTCTGAGAAAGCGGCTGACGATGATGGCGGAAGCGTCGCCCGCCCCGTCCTTGTCGCCAAATCGAACCGGGTCGGGGCTTCGCGCCCAGGAGAGGGCGAGGTGAATCGAGCGCTCGGCGGGCTGAAAGCTGCCGTCTTTCGAGTTTGGACAGTAGTAGACCGTTTCGCCGGGCGGCACGAACCGTTCCGCAAGTTCCCGCGGCGCGTCCGTGTGCTCTCCATTGCCATGAAACGTCCTTCCACGCCATTCGGTCGCGTTTTGCGCGGCGCCTTCTGCGAAATCACGCAAACCGCCCCAGTTGCCCGCCAGCGTCGCGAGGGACAGCAGAAAGAAAAATCCAGCCCTCATCCCTGTTTCACCGCGCCACCACCACCTCGCGCAACACCAGTATCTCGCCCGTCGGCGATTCGGACACGACGCGCAGGTATTTGATCGGATCGCGTGGGACGAAGCGACACTCGCCGCTGGTGCGTTGGAAACGCCCGGCTGACGCCCACGTTTGCCCGTCGGACGAGGTTTCGACGCGGGCGGAAGAAACGCGGTTCTTGCCATCGCGGGTTCCGGACTTGACGGTGATCCGGCCGGAGACGGGTTCGACGAATTCGATCTGCCACCAGTCGCCGCGTGTGACGGGTTCGACGGAGACGTAGCAGGTCGCCTCGAGTCCGTCGGCGGCGCGTTCGGGGCCAGTGCCGTCGTCCCGTCCCGGCTTCGCGGCGGTACAGATGGCTCCGTCCAGAAACAGACCGGGGCGTTTTGGCGGAACAACGGGTTTGGCCGGCCCGGTGGATTGCGCAACGGGCTTGCCGTCCGCCGTCTTGGAAAAGACCCAGTCCCAGACCGCGTCCTCGCGCCACGCCTTGCTCCAAGCATCATGTCCTGCGTCAGGGAAGGTACTGATCCGAAATTCTCCGCCGCGCATCTCAACCGCTTCCTTTAAATCCCGAAGCATTTCCTGAATGATGGGAGAGTTGACATCCCGTTCATTGTGAAAATGCCAGAACTGCGTCACCCGGGTCGGATGAAGGTGCGTCACCGTCCCGACGGACGAGATGGGCACGCACGCGGCAAAACGCTCGGGAATGATGGAAGCGAAGTTGTAAACGGCGGTGGCCCCGAAAGACAGCCCGGTCAGGTAGACGCGCTCCGGATCGATGGCCGGAGTCCGGCTTTCGGACAGGATTTTCAAAAGCGCATCGTTGATCAGGTTCCCCTCGTTGCTCAGTCGGTTCGAGGTCGGGCCGCGCAACGTGCCGACTTTCGGCGGCATGGGAACAAACAGATAGCACGGATATTTCTGTTGGAACGCCGGAGCGGTCACCACATCGAAAATTGTTCTCTGTCTGAATTGCAGGTTCAAATCCGTCCCCAACTCGCCATTCCCGGGAATGAACATCAGGATCGGCATCTTCTGCGCCCCCCGGAGTTTGGGCGTAAAGAGAAGAAAGGGAATGCTGTTCGTACACCGACCGTCGCGCGTGAAAAACGCGCCCTGGCTGCCTTCGGGTAGTGGATCGCGAACAAACCAGCCCGCCGTCAATCCATACTGTTTCAGACGCGGTGCCAGACGGGAGTCCACCGCGTACGGTTCGATCCTGCCAGGTGCGCCATAACCGGGTGCTCCGGGCGCGGTGTCCGGCGGGTCGTCGTTCGTAAACCAGGTCTTGGGTTTCGGCACGTAGCGCGCAACGGACACTCGGTTCGTCTTGGGATTTCGAAGGACTCGCCACTGTACATTTCCGCCACCGGGCGCGTCGGGTCGGATCCACTCCGGCCCCTCGTCATCGGCGGGGAGCGCGCGGGGTTCATGTCCCGGAGGAAGTGTTGGGAGCTGGAATGTTTGTTTTTCCAGCGGACCGTACTTGCTCTCATGTTCGACAAACGCCGCCTCGGCGTCCAAGCTTCCCGAAACGACCTGCCATTGACCGTTCAGTTTGCTGAAAAATTTCGGAAGCGGCACACTACTTTCCGATTTCTGCGTGGCGATATAGGCGGCGTAATCTCCAACAAAGCGCCCGTCGGGATAAGTGGCGCTCCGGTACCGCCCCCCGGGTGGAACCGCCGTGGCAAGGTTCGCGCCGGGAATGAAGGTCACTTCATAGTTCGAGAAATCCGCCTCGTTGGGCAGACAGAACGGCGCCATGCGCCCCCAAACCGCGAACACCTCCCGCCGCTTGTCCGCGAAAGAAACCCCGTCCAACAACGCCCGGTGCTCATATTCCAGACGCTTCAAATTGTAGAGTGTTTCCTTGGACGCGGCGGGTGTCAAATTCCCATAGCACCGCGAGATTCCGCGAAGCAACCGGCGAATCTGCTCCCGGTCCTGCTCGCCTGGCGCCGGGGCGGCGAGCTGCCACGGATGCCTTCGAACGGGCCAGGCGTTTGTCACGGAAAAGGTGAACCGGGCGGGAAACGCATCCACCAGCCGACTCTCCACTTGGACGGTTCTGCAAACTCCGTTGGTCTCGGCGCCAGTGATCGTCAGCTTGAAACTGAATTTCCAAGGCGCGAAGCGCTTCCCTTGCGAAACCGTCTCCGCCACCTCGTTCGTCACAGGCGCCTCCGTGCCGCGAATTTCCAACACGTTCTCCCCGGAGACGAGGCAGTCGTCAACCGAACCTTCGAAGCGCGTCCGTTTTCCCATCCTCCCATCGCGGTTCGATGCCGGAAGCGTCCGCCCGTTCAACACGTACTCGAAGATGCCGGGGACGTTGGCATCCGCATCCATGCGCGCGCGCAACGACAGCTCCGCGCGGACGCCCGCCGGCATCAGAAACAACACGGCCAACAAGCGGACGATCACACCTCGCATCACGACGACACCTCCGCCTACGGCACGATGCACCATTTGCCGTCGATCTTCGAGAACCATTCGGGAGCTTTCAAATAACCCGAGCCGTCATTGAAGACAGCCACCTTCATTGCCGAGCCGCCAGAAACAACCCGCACAAGATTATATCCCGGGAAAGGTATGAAATCCGCATGGGCAAAGGAAAGCTCTTCTTTTTTAAACAAATCTCCGCCTTTTGAAAACACGTCAAAGCTTCGCTTGCGGTAATCCTCCAAGGTGGTGCTCCGCAGAAGTGCCTCTTGCTCTGACATCAGCAGTTTTAGTTGCCATACCCGCCGCTGCGATTCTCTTGAGTCGATGCTCGCAAAGCCTCGCGCCAACTCCGAGAGCATACCGGTTATCTCCGTTTTATCTTTATCTGTCAATGTCGGTGTTTCGCCTTCCCAGACAAACCGCTTGATCGGCCACTCCCCCGGGACTGTAAAAACAAAATTTGTTGGTAGTATCGCGAAAACCTCATCGATGATGGGAAGGTCTTCCACCCATTTGCCGTCGCGTCTCCGTCCCAGATTCAGGCGAACTCTGGCTTGATCGGGGCGCATCGGGAATTTGCGCGAGGCACGCATCTCCTCCGTCGCCCGCTCTGCCACCCGTACACCAAGCGTGTTTGTGCCGGCCTTTATCCACTCCGAAACCGGGCCTGAGAACGAACAAGACCCTTTGTTTACCGTTCCCGTAAAGAAGGGGCGGCCGTTAAGCAGAAACTCCAGTCCGTCCAGGCTCGAAGCCATGACGTTCGACGCAATATACAGCTCGTCGGCGTGGCAGGCAATCGAAGCCAATGCGCAAATAAACAGGGCGGTGCGTTTCATCGTTATTCCTCACAAGTTAATTACAAAAGGGAGATCTGACCGATTTCATCTGATGACGGCTCCAAAATTGTCCACGATTTCGAAATGTCGACATTCACCCTCCATCCATAACCCTCCAGGTTTACTTCACATACAGCGTTAACATCAAGCCCTCCGATGTCAAGAACACAATTATCCAAGGAAACGCTGGGTATGTCGGGATTGACGGTGAATGCCCCTGTCAGTGTAATTCCCGTTGTCGCCTCCATGGCAAGCCTGAACGTGCCCGAGTCCTCCGACCTCACCTCCGCACCAATCGCAAGGTCAAGGCTTCCCTCTATCGTGTTCGCTGTTGCTGCATGCAGGATGCCGTATTCATCACGTCCAAGCCCAGTCACTGTCGCGGAAACGGAACCACTGAGGGCGATGAAGGGTCCCGCCTCGAGCCCAATCGCATGCAAAGCCAACATGAGTGGATGCGTTGACAGCAGGTGATCGCTCCACTCGACACCGAAAAGCGGAGTGAAACCGACGTCCAAACTCCACGGGCGTCCCACGTAGAGCGTATCCGCTTGCTCTTTGTTGTAGATTTCGAAAGAGCCCCCTCCTCGTGGTCCTGTAAATGTCACATTGTTGACAAGAGAAGACAGTTTATTGTTAATGAAGTCCTCGATAGGGCCTGCAGCACCCGTGATGTCGACGACCTTTTTATCGAGAGGATAACAGGCAACGGTTGCAGGCTTATCAGAGCAAGTTGCCGTATAGGTGACCGGAGCGGATCCGATTACCGGCAAGAGGCTCTGAGAAACCACCTCCCCCGGATTGCCGCTCAGCAGTGGTAGTGCCGGCGACGCCGACCATACGGGTGGAATCGGTGTTCCGATCGCACTTTCGCAATTCCACGTCATCGCATAGGAAACCGTGTCGGGCGACACGACCTCGAGGTAGTTCGAGCCTCCCCGCCCGTGCGAGCAGGAGACCGTCACGGACTCGACGTCCACCGGGCGAAAGCGCGCCGCCTTCCTTGAATCGCCGCAAGACACCGCAAAGCCAAAAACCTCACCATCATTCGGGGCCGACACCGTCAGCGTCGAACACCCAAGATCGTACGGCAAACCCAAACTCGTGTCTTTTCCTGTTTCCCACCATTTTGGGTTTTCCTTGCCCCACCCTCCTCCCGGGACATCCGGCGGAAATCCCGATCCCGAAGTGGGTTCCACCGTCAGTGTGATGCTCGCGCCGGGCCAGTAGTAAATATCGTTGCCGATTGGGAAATCCGTCGAGTCCTCTCCCCAGACGTGAAACTCGCCGACGCCAACCCCGGCAAAGGTCTCTGTAAAACGAATCTGAAAAACGGTTGTGTTTTCCGGCAGGTCGCCCCAGTAGTACCGGACGTTCGGTGGCAAGTCAATGGTCGAGGAATCCTCAACGAATATCCTTCCAATGGCGAAGTAATCAAAAACCGTCGACTGGGACGATTGATTCATCTTGACCATTCCCGCTCCATAAGAAGGGTCGAAGGGATGGTTGTAGGCGCCGGGAAGCGACTGGCCATCGAGCAGTGCGTCGAAGGTCAGCATGGCCTTGCAGTCGCTGCCAACCGGAACCGCATGCGGGCCGCCGTCGTCCACATTGATCATTTGCGATCCACCTCGGGCTGACAGAGTCCCTCTCCCTTCGGGGGGTGCCAGCCACCCCGAATTCACCCCGGCATATTTCCATGTCGCCGAACCTTTCCAAGTTCCCGTGATGACACGAACCTGCGTGGAGGCGATCACCGTGGAGCCGTAAACCGCTTTCAACACGCCCGTCCCCACCGAGTCGGTGGACACGAGCAGTTCGTAAACGCCCTCACCGTCTTCTGAGACACGCTGGATCTCTCCCCGGTCGAATGTGTAACCCACGGACTTTCCGTATTGGGAGGGCGTGACACGGGCGGTCACAATGAACGCATCCTCGACGTAGACGTTCAATGCGGCGGCGGCGGAGAACACACATGAAGGCGGTTCATAAAGGATCTCGCCGCTGGCCTCGTCCTCGGGCGAGGAGGTGGAGACAACGCTCCATCCGCCATCTTGGGAAGACGAGAGGGCCTGGTTTTTACCACTGGTCAGCACATACCCGGGTTTGGCCGACACCAAAACCGTTGTAGCCCGCAGACAGACCACGGTGAACGTCCCGCCATCCTCTTCTATCGCGACCTGATCCTGCGCATCCTGGACCGCGTCCGCGTCCCCGCCTAGACCAGCGGCGAGGCGGGCAATTCCGAGCGCGCGCCAACTGCCGCCTCACCTGCTCGCGTGGGGGCGGGCGTCTCTATGCCGCTGTGAGCCGTCCCTGCACATTCTGACCGGAGCCACGGAACATGCGCATCGCCATCGGCGGCATTTCCCACGAGACAAACACTTTCGCCCGCGGTCTGACGACCATCGACGACTTCCGCCGGTCCGGGGGATTCCCGGGGCTTCTGGAAGGTCGCCAGGTCATCGAACAGTTTGCCGCCGAGGGACTCTCGTCGATCCAGGATCCCGATGATGGGGACGCTGGGCTCGTCGTCGTACGTGCCCACGGCATCGCCGATGCAGTGCGTCAATCCTTCATCGACAGCGGCTACCAGCTCGTCGATGCCACCTGTCCGGTGGTCAAACGCAATCTCCTGCATATAGCCCGCTATGCCGTCACCCATACGATCCTGGTTGTCGGGCACTACAAACACCCTGAGTCGACAGCCATGCAGGAGGTCTTGCTCGATGGAAAGCCCATCACCAGCAGGCTCATCACAACTCTTGAGGACGTAGGAGAGCCTGGGGAAGGCGTATCCTACGCTGTATTTGTACAGACCACCTTCGACCAGAACTTGTGGATGCAGATACAGGCTGCCTTGACATCCTGGCAGCAAAAAGGCATTGAGGTGGTGTTTGTAAATGATGTCTGTCCCAGCTCGGTGAATCGCAGGACAGCCCTGATCGAGCTTGCCGGGCAATGCGATGCCGTGCTGGTCATCGGGGGGAAGGACAGTGCGAATACCAG
>JALHHX010000377.1 GCA_022837245.1 Lentisphaerota bacterium | reverse complement strand
TGACGTTGTTGAAGATCAACGCCCGGTACCGTTTCAGGTTCTGATCGGAGAACACCGCCGGGTCATCCGAGACATCCACGGCGAAGTTATGCGCGGCGCCGAGCTTTTGAATCGCCGCGGAGCTCGCCGCGAGGTTGTCGTGGACATATCCCTTGCCGTTTTTGGTATAAACCAGCACCCGGCGTTCCGGGGTCGCGCCCGGCAGGCTGGCGGTCAGGAGCACCAACAGGCTCAGCATGATTCCCCATATCCTGAAGCGAAACATGGCATCCATAAGCAACTACCGCAGTAATCGAGCGTTCACCAAAGCGCCCCCGCCCACAGCGAGCGCGCATTCTTATTATCTCTCCCCGCCTCGCTGGCGCAAGGGTAAATCCGCAGAATGGGAAGCAATTCTTTTCCCGGCGCCCGCCCTCCGGCCCGCCGGCCGCTTGGCCGAAGTCCCCGGCCCCCGTGGCGGCGCCACGCGGCTTTTGTGTTTATGCTGGCTTTCGGGCCGGATTCCGGCTTGTTTATCGCCTTATATCTGAACTTGTGAATAGACGAAAACGAAGCTGGCTGGCTTGGATTTCCGGGGTGGCACTGGCGGCCCTGCTGGGGGGCTGCGCGCATCCGGCGGGCCCGGGAGTCAAACCCACAGACGATCACTCCCGCGCGGTTGACCGCGCGCTCCAGAGCGTAAAGCAGGATTACGCCCCGGATGGCCGCCTGGCAATCTTCAACGTCGGCCTTGAGCGCCTGGGGCGCGGGCTGGTCCTGACCGGCGAAGTGGATCGGGCCGAAGCCCGAATCGAAATCCTCCGCGCCGTCGAGCGCACGGGGGTCAAGGTCGCGGACCGCATCAAGGTGCTGCCGGAGGAACGATTGGGCGAACAAGTATGGGGCATTGGCTGCCTGAGCGTCGCCAGCGGCCGGCTGCAGCCCGAGCACAAAGCGGAACTGGGCAACCAGGTCCTGATGGGCGAAATCGTGCGCGTCTGGAAACGCTCCTCTCACCCGCTCTATACGTGGTACCTCGTTCAAACCGCCGATGGCTACCTCTCCTGGCTGCACGCGGACACGTTTGTCCGCTGCACGCGGGAGCAGGCGGAGGCGTGGCGGCATGCGCCCCTGCTGATCGTCACGGCCATGGAAGGCCTCGTCCTGGAACAGCCCCGCGCGGACGCGCCGCCGGTCTCCGATGTGGTGCTGGGCAACCTCGTGCGCAAAACCGGCGAAACGGGCGACTGGTATCAAGTCGAGCTGCCCGACCAGCGTGCGGGGTTCCTGCCCCGGCGCGCG
>JALHHX010000376.1 GCA_022837245.1 Lentisphaerota bacterium | reverse complement strand
TTGATTAAAAAAAAGAGACAAAAAGTGTCCTGATTGTGTCCCAAATGATTACATTTGCGAACCGGAAGCAGGGCTTCGCGGCAATTCATCCAATGCGCCATTGTTCTTTTCTAAACGGGTTTGACCGCCATGGATTATTACTATCTCATACAAAATTCCGACAGGACGCCGGACATCGCGCCCGAAGAGGTACACAGGCAGGAGTGTCGCTGTCTGAAAAATGCCACTCACAGCATCTATCTCGGTTGCTTTTCTTCAAGTCACGACGCAGTAGAACACGCCAGAAGGATTTACCCATTCAGGGCAGAACTCTGCCCTGAATGCTGCGCACCGGCACTGACCGGATCGATGGGAGCCTGAGAATCAGAGGCTCCTCTTCAGGTGAATGGCAAAGCCGCCACCGGGTGCCAGATGCAGGTTGAGCCTATCTGCCGACGTGACCTTCCTGATCTCCCTGCGGTAATCACTCCCCTTGCGGTGGGCATTGACTCCATCGCGGAAAAGGGTCATCTCATACGCTCCCGCGGGAAGAAAGGAGAGGTCGACCGTCACCTCACGGCTATCCCAGCCGGTAATGCCACCCACATACCAATCGTCGCCGCTGCGGCGGGCAATGGTCACATGTTCACCCACCTTGCCGTCGAGGGGCAATGTCTCATCCCACACGGTGGGGATGGAGGCGATGAATGCGAGCGACTCCGGTTCACGCATATACGCGGTAGGGCTATCGCACAGCATGTTGATGGGTGAATTGAACACCACATAAAGCGCCAGCTGACGACAACGGGTACCCTGGCTCATCGGTTCGGAGTTGACCGGCCGGTAGTTACCGCGCGAGGCGTTGCGCATCGCTCCCTGTGTGTAATCCATTGGCCCCGCCACCATGCGGATAAAGGGTACGGTAACATCGTAGGTGACCATGTCGACGCTCTCGGACGACCACTTCAGCTGTTCCAGCCCATGCACCCCCTCGAAATTGAGCACGTTGGGCCAGGTGCGACTCAGGCCTGTCGGCTTGAAGACACCATGAAAATCGAGCAGCATCTTGTAACGCGCCGCGGTCTCCGAGGCACGATAGATGAAATCGACCATCTCCTGGTCGTCACGATCCATGAAGTCGACCTTGAAGCCTTTGACTCCCATCGCGGCATAATGATGGCACACCTCCTCCATGTCGCGGTTGAAGGCATGGTATCCGGCCCAGAGAATGATGCCTACACCCCGTTCGCGACCGTACGCCACCAGCTCAGGGATATCTATCTCCGGAATCACCTGCATCAG
>JALHHX010000096.1 GCA_022837245.1 Lentisphaerota bacterium | reverse complement strand
TCGAATAGCAGCCGGACCCTGATGGGCTTCTCGCCGCCGACGATGCCGAAAGCCTGCCGGGCGTACGTCTCGGGACTGAACCCGGCAAGCCGCGTGAAGGTTTGCCCCATCGCCTCGATTCGCCTGAAGCGCGACAGGGCGAAGGTCGCCACACGCTTCTTCTCCACGTTCCAAGCCATCAGATACCAGTTCCCGTGGTAGGCGATGAGGTGGTACGGGTGCAGTTCGTACTCGGATACCCGCCCGTCGAAGGTCTGGTACGTCGCCCGGATCGCCTCGCGCCGCTCGACGAAGCCCGCCAGTTGCGCCCACACCTCCGGGTCGATGCGTACCCGGTCCTCCGGCAGGACGCCGACATGCTCGCTGAGCCAGTCCGGCTCGATGGTGACATCGCCCTCCAGCGACTCGGCGATCTTATCCAATACCGAGCGCATGTCCAGGTGCAGGGGCGTGCCCTCGTAATGGGCCAGCAGCTTGCGGGCGAGACCGAAGCTGAACGCTTCCTTGCGGCTGATCCTCACCGGCGGCGGGGGGCGCATTGCCGTCTGGCATAAGATCCCAGAGCACTACCGGACGAAGTACCTGTCCGGGAACTTCGCCGGTGCGGTTGTCACCGACCTGCCGCCTGTGACATTCACCGGAACCGCCACGGCAACCGCCGGCACGGTCGGATACACCGGCGAGAAGGCCGAACCCGGCACGGTTGTTTTCCTGACTGCGCCCCCGCACGCCACGCTTATGATCGTACGCTAGGCTAACCCGCACAGGAGGGCGGAGAGATGCTTGTCAGGGTCTCCGACATCTTCGCGCGGCATCACAAGCGCAAGCGTGGCGTTTTGCGGCTGGAAAAGCTCGCGGGCGATGTCCTGCAGATCCCCTGGCGTGACGCCCTTGATTTTCGCAATGACTTCATCCGGGGTCTGGTACTGGTTCCGCAGAGTTCCGCCGCCGATCCAGGACATATGGCTGCGTGCCGTTTCGAGGCCGATTTGCAGCGATCCCACAAGATAATCGACGGCGCGGCTGAATTCGGCTTTACCGACAGGTTTGTTGGCGATTTTGGAAAGTTCGGCGGCGCAGAGCGCCACGCCTTTGATGCTGCGCCCGCGGTCGAGTCCGGCCATAACCTGGAAGGCTCCAGTGTCGCTGTAAAACGCAGGGGTTGATGCGACGGAATATGCGAGGCCTTGCTTTTCGCGAACGCTCTGGAACAGGCGTGAGCTCATGTTCCCTCCGAGTATTACGTTGAGGATGTTCATGGCGTAGCGGCGCGGGTCTCGGTTGCCGAAAGCGCGGAACCCGATCACGGCGTTCACCTGCTCCGTCTCGCGTCTGTCCACTAGGAACTGCGTCCGGCGCGTTTTGTCGATGGCGCGCTTGAACTTTCCCGAGGTGGTCGCGGGCAGGCGGTTGGCGTAGCGCGATGCCAATTTGACAAAAGCCTCATGCTCCAGTTTGCCGGCGGCGGCGATGACTGTGGATCCTGCGATGTACCGGGCTTTGTGGTATTCGGCTAGTGATTCGCGGGTGGTGCCTGCGAGGGAGGCGGCGTTGCCGATGATCTCACTCCCGAGCGGGTGGTTCGTCCAGAGTGCCCGCTGGGACAGATCCATGGCGAATGAGTCGGGCTGGTCGTGGTACATGTTGAGCTCTTCTAGGATGACGTAGCGCTCCTTGTCGACATCCGCCTCAGCGAGTTTTGGCGCAAGATACATGTCGCCCAGCACGTCCATCGCGGTTGAGGCGGCAGCCGCCGGGACGGTTGCGTAGTATACGGTCGTCTCGAAATTAGTGTAGGCGTTTGTGTTTCCTCCGCGGCTTTCAACGTCCTGCGAGATGGCGCGCGCGGAGCGTTTTTCCGAGCCTTTGAAAAGCATGTGTTCGAGGTAGTGGCTGTGCCCTGCTTGCGCGGGCGTTTCGAAGCGTGATCCGACGCCCGCGAAGATTCCGATGGCGACACTTTCGATGCCGGGCAGGCTGGATGTAGCGATGCGGCAGCCGTTGTCGAGAGTCGTGATTTTCACATTGTCGAGCATTAAAATATCACCTTTTGCTGTTGCGGTTAAATTGGATTCAGTACGCGCCACGTCTGAAAAAGACCACCCATATCGTCCTGAATAGAATGCGCACGTCGAGCAAGCCGCTGCGGTTGAGCCAGTACCAGATGTCGAGCAGGCACATGTCTTCGAATCCGATGTCGCTGCGGCCGGACACCTGCCACACGCACGAGATCCCCGGGTAGCAATTCTGGCGCATGAAGTGCCACGAGTCCTTGTAACCTTCAAGGTCATGGAACGGCAGCGGCCGCGGGCCGATGAAGCGCATTTCGCCGCGCAGGATGTTAATTATCTGCGGGATTTCGTCGATGCTCGTGCGGCGCAGGAAAACTCCCAGTCTAGTGACGCGCGGGTCGCCGCGCATCTTGAAGAGCGCACCGTCTGATTCGTTGTGATCGCGGAGCCGTTCGATTTCACGCTCGGCGCCATCGTACATAGTACGTAACTTCAGCATGTTGAACTTGGCGCCGCCTTTCCCGTAGCGATCCTGGCGGAAGATGGCCTTGCCCGGGCTGTCGAGTCGGATTGCCAAGGAGATTAGGAACACGAACGGGGCTACGAGGACGGCGCCAGTGAAGGCGATGGCGCACGAAATCACACGCCGTATGCCGCGGTCTGTGTTGACGAATTCCGGCGGCGAGAAGTGGACGATGGGGATGCCGGCCACCATGTCTCCGCTGCGGTATGGGTTGTAGAGCGTGAGGAACCGCGGAAATAGGGCTTTAATCGCCTTGTTGTGGCTGGAGCATATCTTCACGGCCTCCATTATTGTGTCGGTCGAGAGGTTGCGGTCGACTAGAAAAACGAGGTCGATCTCCGGCGTCAGCAGCTCCGGGAGCTTTTCCCGCATCTCCGCGGGGCTCTGGAACGCGGGTGCGCGGTTGTATATGCAGAGCCCCTTGAGCCCTCCCCCCGAGGCGCGTTCGCGTATGACCTCCGCGTCGGCGCCGAATCCCAGCAGCAGCGTCCGAGTACAAAGCGACGGGTATCGGCGGCGGATCTTGGCAATCGCGATATTGGTCAATTTGCGCATGAGCACCGTCATCGGGATGTTCACCAAGAGCACGAGCGGAATGAAGCCGCGCATATGCCAGCGACCCTTTTCGAAAAAGAGATAGACGGCCACTATGGCCAGCACGGCGCCGTTGGCCACTATGGAATTCCATACAATCGGAGTCCGGCGTAGACGCCTGTACCCGTCGTACATACCCAGAATGGAGTAAAAAGCGAAAAGGAAAACGGCGATCGCCCCCAGGTACAGATAGGCCTTCTTGAAGTACACCATCGCGTACGCGCTCTCGAAGATGAAGTTGCCTTCAAATACGTTGTAGACAGTCCTGCTGAAGCGCAGATAGCATGTCAAGGCGTATGAGAGCAGCAACGCAACGACGTCGTCGACAACATGCGCCGCGATCACCGCGCGGATCAATTTCACGCTGCGGTTGCGCGTCCCGCTGAAGCCTGTGCCCGAGATGAACTCCGGGTCGCCGCCGTCGTTCTTCATTCGAATCTCCTCACCGCGTCGACTACCGCCTGCGCCGCCTCCCCCTCTGGATGCTTGGAGACGCGTTTCCCTTTGACGTAGAGGTAGAAAAACTCGGATCCGCCCACGAGCGCGATGTCGGCATCCCGCGCCTCGCCGGGTCCGTTCACGACGCACCCCATGACCGCCACGTGCGGCCTCGCGATGGCGGGGTTCTCTTTGTACAGCTTTTCAAGCGCCGTCTCCACGGCGGTCGCGGTGTTGACGACGTCCGCACGCGTCCGCCCACAGGTGGGACATGAGGTGACGTTCGGGCCCGGTGCCCTCAGCTTCAGGCAGCGCAGCAGCTCCTGCCCCGCCGCCACTTCCTTGAGCGGCGTGTCCGTGAGCGAGACGCGCACGGTGTCGCCAATTCCCTCTGCCAGCAGGATTCCGATCGCGACCGACGACCGCACTGTGCCCGCCAGAAAGGTTCCCGCCTCGGTGAGCCCAAGGTGCAGCGGATAGCGGGTGCGTGCGGAAAGCAGACGGTAAGCGGCGACTGTGCGCGGCACATCCGACGCCTTGACGGATATTTTGATATCGCCGAAATCTGCCGCCTCGAGCATCGCCACGTGCCCCATCGCGCTCTCGACGAGCGCCTCCGGGGTCGCCCCGCCATATTTGAGCAGGAGCGCCGGTTCTAGCGAGCCGCCGTTGACGCCTATGCGGATCGGCACCTTGCGATTTTTGGCAGCCTCTGCCACGGCGCGGACTTTATCAACTCCACCGATGTTGCCGGGGTTTATGCGTAGCCCGTCGAGCCCCGCCTCGAGGGAAAGCATCGCCAGACGCCAGTCGAAATGGATGTCCGCCACAAGCGGCACGCCCTCCGTACGCTTGCGGATTTCGACTAGCGCGGCGGCGGCCTCGGAGTCCGGCACCGCCAGCCGGACGATGTCGCAGCCAGCCTCCATAACATGCTTGATGCATGCGACTGTGCTCTTGACGTCGCGCGTGTCGGTATCGGCCATGGTCTGGACTGAAACGGGTGCGCCCCCGCCTATCGCCACTCCGCCCAGCATGATCCGGCGCGTTGTCGCCCTCGGCGCGGCGCGTGCGACTTCGGGGAACGGCTGTCTGGAACTGCTGTTCTTCATTTCTCCCTCTCTTCGGCTCCCTTTAAAGCTCCCCACCTGGGGCATCCGTTTCCAATTTCGCCGAATCGTGCGCGGATGCGGCGTCCTCTTCCTCGCCTGTTTCCGAAACCTGCTCCTGCCTGTCTTCAGCATCATCACCGTCGCCGAATAATTGGGTGAAAATGGATAAATCGAGCACTGAGAGCGCGAGGAACGCCGCAATCAGGAGAATGGCGAATACGTTGACGAGCGTGTTCACGACGCGCTCCGGGATCTCCTTGCCAGTGACGCCGCGGCAGATCGCGAAGACCACGTGCCCGCCGTCCAGTACCGGGATGGGTAGCAGGTTGAGCATGGCGAGGTTCATATTGAGGAATCGCACAAAAGAAAGAGCGCTGAACACGCCAGAAAGCATTATCGCCCACATGCTCGGAATTATCATGATCGGACCGCTGAGCGCGCCAGCCGCCTTGGACGTCTCCTTGGGCGTGACAAGCGCCTGCAGCACCCTGCCCACGGACTTCACGTCACTCTTGAGTTGCGAGGCGGGATCGCGATAGCGCATCCACATGGGGACGCTTATGTCGTACTTGCCAAGCACAACGCCAACTCCGAAGGCTCCGTCCGTTTCTTTCAAAATCTCCGGCTCGACCACCAGATCCAGCTCCTTGCCGAGGCGCATGACGCCGAAATCCATAGGCTCGCCTTTAGAGGCTTTTATCATTTCAACAGCGTGCTCGACACTCACAACTGTTTCCCCGTCCAGCGACACAAGCACATCACCGGATTTCAGGCCAGCCCGCTCGGCCGGCGAATTCGTCATGACGGACGCCACACCGCAGAAATGCGCCTCCACTATGTTCGTTATTGAATACATAGTGCGAAGACCCATTTTAACTCCGGCCACGGGAACCAGCAAATTTGCCTCAGCGCCATCTAGGATGTTGGAGACGGCAAGCGCCACCTGGCCATCCTGAACACCGAGGTGCGCTTCAGTGACGAACTCACCCCATGATGCCATGGGTTTTCCGTTGACTGACAATATGCGGTCGCCCGCGCGCAGCCCCGATTTTCCGGCACCGGACTCCGCGCCGACGTAGCCGACGACGGGTCCGCCGAAGCGCATGTTTTCAAGCGGCTCCTGCGGCAACGCCGAAATCACGAGCGCAAGGACGCACGCGAAAACGACGTTTCCGAGCGCTCCGGACACACTCACGATGATGCGCTTCCACCATGCGGCGGGAGGCAGCGGAGTGTCGTCCGCCACCGCGCCCTCCCCCTGTATCTTCTCCATCCCTGAAGGATCAAGCTGCGGCAGCATAACATAGCCGCCGAGTGGAATCCAGCAGACTTTATACTCAGTCTCGCCAACCTTTTTCTTCCATATTGCCTTGCCAAAACCAATCGAGAAGGCGTCGATTCTGAATCCGCACGCGCGCGCAGTCAGAAAGTGGCCTAACTCGTGCACGAAAACAGAGAATCCGAAGAAGACCAGCACGGCTACAGCCGCGCCTATCCAAGATAGTATGGTGAGGAAGGTCATAAACAAACGAGCTCCTGCTGGAAGCCCCGGGGGTGCGGCAGGTTAGCCTTTATAGATCATCTTGTCGATGTAGTCTATGGTGAAGCGCACGCCCCAGTCGCCGAGCTCGCCCTTCCAGATGGCGGAATGCGGCTCTATGCTCAGCATGCCTTTGTAGCCGGCTGCGTACAGGCATCCCATGACCGTCCGCCAGTTTACGGAATCAAGCCCCGCTGGCGGATCGTCCACGTGCTTTCCCTTGACGTTGATGGTGCCCTTGATATGGAAATGGTAGATCCTCTTGCCCCATTCGGTGATTTCACCGACGTAGTCTCCGCTTCCAGAGTTGATGCAGTGCGAGGGGTCGTACTTTATGCCGAGCTCCGGGAGCTTGCCAAGGATTATCTTCCAGACCGCCGGCTCGCGGACAAAATTGTTCCAGCTGCAGTTGTAAACAGCCACGCGCACGCCCTTGGACTTGCCGTAATCAACGAGCTGGCTAAGGAAATTGATCGCCGCGGCGCAGTTGTCGGCAAAAGGCAGGGCGTCTCTATAGTTCACTCCCGTGTTAAAGACCGGACATCCCACGGCGGCGCAGAAGTCGATCATCGTCTTGGAACCCGCGAGCTCCTCTGCGATTATCGTGCCATCATCGGCAATTTTATCCGTGCCCCAGCGGCCCACCGAACCGACCTTCACACCCGTCGCCGCGCTCCATTTGCGGACATCCCCCTCGATTGCCATGAGCTTCGCCGGGGCGTTGCCGATATTGTAGCAGAATTCAACCGCCTTCAAACCGAGGCCAGACACCCTTTTGAAGCCGTCCTCGCTCCAGTTCTCAATCATTCCAAGCGTCATTATGATTATATCCTTTTCCTTTATACTGCCGTTTTGTGTTGCTTGATTAATGGGGGTGGATTCTACAGCATCCACCGTTTTATTTCAACACAATCCTCGACGGTCGGCCCCATGATTCGCCATTGTTCGCCCTTTCGGATTTTCAACCATGTTCGCAAGGGCCCGGACAATAATTCACCGGATCATTGGCGCATAAGGCGTAGAGGTTCAGCCCGCCGGAGATGCCGATGGGGTCTTTTGATATCCAGCGGCCTGTGGCGGGGTCGTACCACCTTGCACGGAAGTTGTAGAGGCCCGTCGTCCATGAATACTCGCGACCTTGAAAGAGATATCTGTTGTCGGCAAGGCCGGACACTGCCACGTCGGCGTCTAGCAGATTGCCCCACGCATCGTAGGTGTACCTCGCCACTATATTGCCGTTCGCATCCGCGAAGCCGTAGACCGTCCCCTGGATGTCCGTCAGGGCGTAGTAGGTCATGGTAACGCCATCTTCGTGGCATGTGACGGCCAGGAGGTTGTCAATCCCCGGCCCGCATGTGTAGGACTTTAGCAAATCGCCGTCTTCGCCCAAATCGGCTATGACATGGACGCCGTCATACACATGCCTGACTGTGGCACCGCCGGATGTTGTGGAAGCTCTGCGCCCGAGCGGGTCGTATGTGTACGACTCCGCCACGACGCCGTTTGTGGAGACGGAAGTCAACTGGTACTGGCCGTTCCAAGTCATGGACAAATCCGGCTTGCCAGTGCGTTCTATTGACGTAACGCACCCGGCTGCGTCGTATGTGTACGAGCCGCCGGTGTAGGCGGCAAGCCTGTCGCCAACGCCGAGCGTGTAGGATATGGCGCCAACACCCGCCTCCGTCTTGGAAAGGCGGTTCCCCGCGAGATCGTAAGCGTAGGTGCGAGACGAGCCATCAGAACCAGTTTCCGAAACGAGGCGGTCCATACCGTCGCCCGTTCATGGAGACGGTGCGGCCGGCAATCATGCCAACGGGGTTGTAAGCGTACTGGAAGCCTGCCAGCTCCGCTCCGCCGGGGGTGCGCCAGACGATGTTTGTCGGGCGGTCCATTATGTCGTACTGGTACTCGGCGACGAGGCCGACGCCGTTGGTGACAGCGGAGGCGAGGCCGTTCCAGGGGTTGTAGGCGTAGTCGAAGGCGGCGGAGGGCCCAGCGATGCGCGAGAGACGATCCGCAGCGTCGAGCGCATAGCCCGTGGTTCCCGCCACGGTGGCGACGTTGGAAACCTGCCCCGCCGGATGGTAGCCATACACGACCTCGGTGCCGTCAACGCCACGCGTTGAGGACAACCATGAGGCCTCGTTGTATGCATTGCTAACCGTTCCGGCAACACCAGAGGCGGCAACCATGAGGCCGTCGCGGTCGTATCCGTAGGTGATTTCGCCATCGGGGTACGACACTTCGGATACAAGCCCGTCGGGATTGTAGGAGTACTGCACCTGAGTGCCGTCGTACGAGAACTCCAGCGACTTGCCATTGGAATGCACAACCCTTGAAATACGCCTGGAGTCCTTGTTCCAGCGGTTTTCATGTGAAAGTGATACCGTTGTCCCCGTTTTGTGGACGATTTTCTCGAGAACGCCGTCGGAGCCGAAATGATATGTCAAAGGGCCGGGCGTTCTTACTTCGAACCCACCTTGGACTGGTTTCAACAAATACATCGAGTTGTCGGAAACGGTGTAGGTTCCACCTGCAAGGAGTTTGAAGGCATGATACACCGCGGAGCGATCCCCAAGGCGAGTGCTCCGCCGCCGGCCGACACCGAAGGCAGTATTTGAAAACGCCCTTAACGGGGGAGCAGCACTTCCATGCCGCCCATGAAGGGGCGCAGGACTTCGGGGATGACGATCGAGCCGTCGGCCCGCTGGAACTGCTCGACGATGGCAGGCATGAGGCGGCTTGTCGCAAGTCCCGAGCCGTTGAGTGTATGGACGAACTCGACTTTCTTTGTCTCTGCCCGGCGGAAGCGCATGTTGCCGCGCCGCGCCTGGTAGTCCATGGCGTTGGAGACGGACGAGCACTCCTTGTACTCGTTCATGCTAGGCAGCCAAAGCTCGATGTCGTATGTCGACGCCATGGAGGCGGAGCAGTCCCCCGCCGCGAGTTTACTCAGGCGGTAGTGGAGCCCCAGCCCCTCGACGAGGCGGCATGCCTTGCCGATCAGCTCCTTGAACATAGCCGCGCTGTCCTCGGGTTTCGTGAAGCCGAACATTTCGACTTTGTTGAACTGGTGCCCGCGTATCATGCCGCGTTCGCTCGCCCGGTACGTCCCGGCCTCGCGGCGGTAGCACGGCGTGTATGCGAAGAGGCGCTTTGGCAGATCATCCTCGGAGAGGATTTCCCCGCGGTATAGATTCACGAGAGCCGTCTCGGCCGTGGGGAGCAGGAAGCGGAAGCCTGATTCCGTCAGGCGGTAGACATCCTCCTCAAACTTGGGGAACTGCCCGGCGGTGACCCCGCATTCATACGTGAGCAGATGCGGCGGGAGCATGAACGTGTAGCCGTCCTTCAAGTGCTCGGAGATAAAGTAATTGAGCAGCGCCCATTCAAGCCGCGCACCGACACCCGTGTAGAGCCAGAAGCCCGCGCCGCCCATTTTAACACCCCGCTCGTAGTCTATGAGACCGAGCGAAGTGCAGAGATCCACGTGGTTCTTCGGCTCGAAGCCCTCGAACGTAGGCTTTTCGCCCCATGTCTTGACGGCTTCGTTATTTTCTTTGCCGCCGGGCACGATGTCCGGCGCGGGCATGTTCGGCATGCTCAGCAGCGCCGCGTTCTGCTCTTCCTCCACATCGGCGATCTTACTGTCGAGATCCGAGATCTCATCGCCAAGCGCGCGCATCGACATCTGTATTTCAGAAGTGTCGGCGCCTTCTTTACGGAGCTGTCCGATTTGCTTAGACACCGTGTTGCGGCGGCTCTTGCGTTCCTCGACCTTGCCCAGCAGATCTCGGCGCACGGCGTCGAACGCGATCACATGATCGACCATTCTCGGATCGGCGCCGCGCTTTTCGAGCCCGCGCCGCACTTCGTCCGGCTTCTCGCGAATTAGTTTGATATCTAGCATTTGGACGGCCCCCGCCTACTTTCCCTTACACCCCGGAATAGGAACTAAAACCGCCGTCGACCGGAATCACCGTCCCGGTGACGAACGCAGCCCCCTTGTCGTTAACGAGCCACAGCAGCGCCCCGATAAGATCCCCGGGCTCGCCGAAGCGCCCCATCGGCGTGTTCGACAGCACCTTGCCGCCGCGCGCGGTGGGCGTGCCGTCGGGATTCATCATGAGGGCGCGGTTCTGATCCGTCACGAAAAAGCCGGGCGCGATCGCGTTGACTCTTATGCCGACTTTAGACATGTGGACCGCGAGCCATTGCGTGAAGTTGCTGACCGCCGCCTTGGCAGCGCTGTATGCGGGGATTTTGGTGAGCGGCGTGAAGGCATTCATGGACGAAATGTTCACCACCGTGCCCGAACCGCGCTCCGCCATGGCGCGCGTGAAGACCTGCGTGGGGAGGAGTGTTCCGACGAAGTTCAAGTTGAACACGAACTGCACGCCTTCGGGATCGAGGTCGAAGAACGTCTTAATGTCGGGGGTTTTCCCGGTGAGATCCTCCGGGAAAAGATATTCCTTCGTGGTCGTGCCTTTTGGATGGTTCCCGCCGGCGCCGTTTATCAGGATGTCTATATCTCCGAACGCCGCGACGATGCCCTCGTTGGCGGCCTCGAGACTTGCGCGGTCGAGCACATTGCACTCAAAGCCCTTCGCCGTGCCGCCGTGATTTGCTATTTCGTCGGCGACTTTGTCTGCGGCCTCGAGCCGCAGATCCAGGACCGCGACTTTCGCGCCGCATTCGGCGAGCGCCTTGGCCATGCAACTGCACAGCACACCGCCACCCCCTGTGACAGCGGCGACTTTTCCGCCAAGATCAGTTTTGAAAGGCAATTCCATTTGATGGTCTCCGTTTTATTTCGCCGGGATCAGCAGTTTCTGCCCGACTCTGATTAATGATGCGTCTTTGATGTTGTTTTCGCGCATGATGTCGGCTATCGGCACCTCGTAGACGCGCGCTATTTCCGAAAGCGTCTGCCCGTTCAGAACTTCATGCTCGTAAAATTTGCCGGAGCCCGCGCTACCACCCGAGGAAGGACGGCTTTTCGGAATGTTGGCTATGGAGGTTTTGATGTTCCGATCGACATCGGCCATTATGACGCGGCGTTGTTCCTCAAGCATCTTACTGAAAGATGCAGGGATGGCCTCGACTTTCGCATTCACCGCTTCGATATCCCGCCGCAGCGCGGCGGCTTCAGTGCGCAGTGCGACTACGTCGGCACCCCGCGCGTCCATCTGCCGCGTGAAGTCGTCCGTTCTTGCCGAAAGGGAATTGATCGATGCGCTAACCTCGTCCAACTCCCCGCGTTGGCGCCTGCTGAGATTTTCCAGTTCGGCTATGCGCGTGTCGCGGCGCATATCGGCCGCCTGCTCCGGCGTGGGACCCTGAGGCTGGCGCGTCTGCCGGCTTCCGAACACGGTCCTGCCGTCGGAGGTGTAAGTGGCGCATCCCTGCAGAACGGCAGCCGACCCGAGAAGCGCCGCGGCTAGCATCACCCGGCCCCTCATGCGTCCTCCCCCTCCCCTTCCCCGATGGACTTCTTCTTCTTTTGCGAGTAAATGTTTTCGATGTGCTTGCCGACGTCGCGGTAAGTTACGTCAACCTTGTAGATTTCCTTGAAGTACTTCTCGGCTTCCGAACGCTTGCCTTCCTCGAGAAGAATCTCTCCCATCATATAATAGACGTCCATCTTCTCGCTGTTCATCGTAGGCAGGTACTCAAGCGCCATTTCGAGCTGCGACACGGCCAGGTCGAGCAACCCCTTCTTGCGGAAGCAAAGCGCGAGGTGGTATAGCGCCACTACGCGGTCCTTCGGGTTCTTCTGCGCGATCTGGAACTGCTGGATAGCTTCGTCTATGTAATCGTTCTTGAAATACTGCATGGCGAGTTCGCAACGCAGATGCTGGTCGTTCGGGTAGCGCGTTACGCGCTCCGCTATGTCATCAAACACATACTGGTCGCGCTCAGCAGTTTTCTGGATAACGCCTGCCTCATCTCCTCTGCTCTCCAACTCCTCGATTTCGGCATTGAACTGCGCGATTTTGGCGTTCGAGTAGCGGCGGTCCAGTTCGGCATCGGCACCCACGATTTTGCGTGCACTTTCGATGGTCTCCATCGCCTCGCCGTATCGTTTCTGCTGCATGAATATGTTCGTCAGGTTCAGGTAGTAGTTGACGTTGTTCGGCTCCGCCTCAATCTTCAGCTTCGCGGCTGCGATCAGGGAGTCGGCATCGTCAGCAGTCTTGACAACTTTGCTCTCCTGCTCGAGCTTGACGGCCTCTTCCTCGTTGGCCAGCACCTTGCGGTAGTCCCCGGCGTCGGCCGCTTCAGTCCAGCCGCTATCAAGCGTGGCGAGTGCCTCGCTGTCCTTCAGCAAGTGACGGATCTCGGCGTCGGTCGGGCGGGCGCGCTGGACGATCGCGAAACAGTCGCGCGCTCCGCGGTAATTTTTGACCTGGAAGTACAGGCGCCCAAGCTTATCCAACACCTTCAGGTTGCCGGCTGGAAGGTTTTCACGCACGAGCTCAAGCGTCATGACAGCCTCCTCGACAAGGCCCGCCTTAACTGCAACCTGCGCCACAATATCCGCGAACCCCAAGTCTAGCGGATCGACGAGCAGCAGTTTTTCTCCCTCGTACAGCGCCTGCTCCAGCTTGCCGGATTTCAGCAGGCCCTTGACTTTAATTTTCTGTAAAAGCCCTGTCAGCGGCGCTAGATGGTGCGCAATCGAATTGATACCGCCGCTTGCCTTGAAACGCGCTATCGCTGTCACGCGCAAGTTACGCCGCGCAGCGGTAAACCCCGGGATCTGCTGCACACAACGAAGGAAAATGTCTATCGCAATGTCTGGATTGTTGCGTTCGAGCGCAGCCAACCCCTTGTTGTGCAGATTCATTACGTTCTGCGGGATTTCAACTGGCGCCCTCACCGGAGCTTCCTGAGCCCCGTGCCCTTCCTCTCGGTTTATTACATTGTTCTCTTTTGCCATACTATTGCCCTGCCTTGTTGACATAATGACTTCTTCGCGTCCGACGTCCCAAAAAAGCGCCAAATAACGGAGCCCGATGTTCCCACATCAACCGCCGGAAGTCAAGAAAATATGCGCACGGTCAAAGCCGCTCCGACAGCTCGTCCACGTATAGATTCATATATTGCGGCGCGACTGCCGAAACGTGTGGGTATAGGAAGACGTTGCGGGCTTTGCGCAGCGGGCTCGCGTCCGGCAGGGGTTCCGTCTCGAACACGTCTAGAAACGCCGCCGCGATCGCCCCGTCGTTCAACGCGTCGGTCAGCGCAAGCTCGTCAATCGAATTGCCGCGCCCGATGTTGTAGACCACGGCATGTGCGGGGAGCAGGCGGAGACGTCGGGCGTCCAACAAGTGGTCTGTCTCCTTCCCCGAAGGCAACACGCACAACAGATGGTCGGCGGAGGGCAGCACAGAGTCCAGCTCCTCAACACCAACCACGCCGTCACCATCCGAGAACCACGCCGGACAGTCGTCCTCTGGATGACGCCGCACACCCGTCACACGGGCGCCAAACGACTTAAGCAGCCGCCCAGCGTGGTGCCCGATGTTTCCGAATCCCAGTACAACGACATGTGCGCCCGCAAGTGTGCGCAACGCCCCGGTGAACCTGCCGCTCGGCCATTCCTCGCCGCCGGTCGTCATGCGGTATGCGTTGGCGACGATACCGCGCGACGCCCCGAGCATCATCGCCACCGCCGTCTCTCCCATGATTTTTCCGTGGAAACGTCCGTAAATGATGCGCACCCCGGGAGGCGGCTCCACCGCGAAGTAGTCCCTGCCGGCGGCAGGAGTGCTGACAACCCGCAGCATCTTCGCCCGGTCGAACCACTCCTGCCTGAAACGCCACACTAGCGCGACCTCCGCATCCTCGAGCTCTTCGACGAACGTCTCCTCGTCGCCGCAAACGTAAACGGTCGCCGATGGCAAGACCTCCACCAGGCGCCGCGCGTTCTCTTCCGAAAACGCGAATTCGCCTATGCGGGAATGCGTGAGGAACGCCGCGATTTTCATTGTGGATCCAGATTAGATCGCGTTGCCCACCTTGCGGGCGCGGTTCGGCTTGTCGAGATTGACGCCGAGCTTCTGCCCTGTCTGGATGAGCATGTTCCAACCCACCATGAGAGCAAGGAAGTTGGAATATCCATCTAGGAGCGGAGTTTTGACAGTGCGGAAGGGAGTGTCCTTGGAAGATATCGCGATCACCTCCGCGCCCACGTTTTTCACGAAAATCTGCTGCATCTTGTCGTACTCTGTTTCGTATGGCTCGATGAAGATCACAACGTCGTCCTTCGACATTATCTCCTCGTATCCATGCAACACGATCGTGCCTTCGAGGTACACCGCCGGCTTTCGCGTGATCTCCGTGGTCTTGAGAGCCATCTCCTCCGCCACGCCGTTGTTGCGCCCCGCTATGAACAACATCCGCGCCCCTGCCATGCGATCCACAATCCTCTGATCGATATCAGTCGTGAGAACGGCTTCCGCGAGATCTCCCGCCTTGGCTTTCGACGAAGCGCAGGTTCCGCAAGCCATCATGTTGCATAGAATCGACTGGTACGTCAAGGCATGCTCAATGACGCTCTTGCTGGCCGCCACGGCATTCTCCTTGCCACCGGAGAAATTGATGGCTCCATGCGACTCGCTGTCGAGAACCGAACCCGGCGTGTTTGTGAACGCATATACATCCTTGTGGCCCTCTTTCAGAAGCTTGCGCATGAGGGTAATCGTCTCCTTGGTCTGCCCGCTGTTGGAACCGAGAAGCACGACGTGCTTCGAGAGGTCATACTCGCACCCCTGGTAGGAGCCATCAGTAGCGGCGAAAACATCCACCCCCAGCCGGAGCGCCTCCGAAATGAAGTTCTTCGCCGGCAGGATCCTGCTCGACCCCTCGCCGCTGATGAACACGCGTTTTTTCTCCAGAATGCGCTTCGCCACCCCCGCCGTCTTCGAAAAATCAAAATTACGTATAATGTCCGGCGTCTCCATCATTTCGGAAATCAACGCCACATTGCCTTCATTCTTCATTTGTAAAACTCCCTTGTTGCAGTTGTCGGACTCCGCACCGTTCAGAAGAAGGTACGTCTTCCGCAGTATATTATATAAAAAAGTAGTCGCAGTTTACAGCAATTGCCGCCTAACAGGCAAGCGTTTTATCAAACCTTCGACAGGATCGGCGAACTCTATGCGCCACCAATCGCCGCGCTTGAATGGCTCGGCTGAGACGTAGCACGTCGCGTCGAGACCGTCGGTGGCGCGCTCCGGCCCCGTCCCGCCGTCATGCCCCGGCTTGGAGGCGGAGCAGACTGCGTTTTGAAGAAACACCGCCGCGCTCTTTCGCGGCACTACTGGTTTCGCGGCGCCCGCCGCCACCTCGACTGGCTTTCCGTCGGGGTACTTCCGAGTTTTGGGTGTGTTTTTTTGCATGGATTTGATAGAATGACGGGATGAAAGACACTGCTCAATACGAAGAGATTCTGGGTTTGAAGCAGCCTTGGCACGTCACGGAAATCGATCTGTCGATGGAGAGCCAGGAGGTGATCGTCCATGTCAAAGCCGGTTTACTACGACCGATAGGGTGGAATTTATGAAAAACCGAATGGTATTGGCTGAAAACACCCAGCTTTCTTTATGTTTGGCTCTAACTTTGTTTGTCGTGCAACTATACCTTTTGAAGCTTGTTATATTTCCAAAAGTGATTTGGTGGGGTGTAGCAATTGTTTTCATCATGATGACACGAACCATGCGTGTCCTTTTCCTTGCGAGAGAGCATTTCGCGGGCGAATATTACAAAGTGCTGTATGATACTAGAAAGCATGTTGTTTATCTTTGCACGTTATCAGGAGGAGTTTATGCCAGAAGGTTTGAGAATTTAAAAGTAATAGTTAATTCGAAATCATTTTCCTCATTCATAGATGCTTGTGAACACACAAAAAAGATGGCACGTTAGCCAATAGTCAGCGCAACACGCCCGCCCCCCGGCGGGAGCCGTGCAGACCCCTTCGTGTGAAGTGCGCCCATTATGGCACAGAGAGGCAGGCGGAGCAAGCGAAACAAGCGCAGAGCGCGGATTGCGGGTGTCCGCGCTGGCGCACGGGCATGGCGC
>JALHHX010000375.1 GCA_022837245.1 Lentisphaerota bacterium | reverse complement strand
GGCGGCGGGACTCAGGTCAAAGGCATGAACGCTTGTTCCAGCGGATGTTAAGATTTGTCGCCGCTTTGCGCGAGAGCGCGCGAACGGACACGAATGAAGAGCCCTTCGTGTGCGCGAGTTGGAATTGCCCCGGCGTCTTGCCATCAGCGGTCACGCCGACGGCATCAATCGCCGTGATCGGGCCGGGAAAACTGATCGTCGTGACACGGTTGGTCGCGACCGGCACGGCAATCACGACTCGCTCGTCCAGCGTGACGCGCTGAATAGCTTCAGGCGGTGCGCCAAGCGCGACGGGCGCGGTCAGCAGGAGGATGCTAATTGGTGATTTCATATTTGAAGTCGCCGACAGCGGTCGGGAAACGACCGTTGGCAGCCATGTTGGGGTTGCGGATGAAACGGAGACTTAATTTGAAGTTGAACGCCTCGTTAAAGACTTTCTCCTGGAAAATCCCGGTGCGAATCACCTGGCCATAGACCGCAACGAGCACTTCGTTTTCGCGCGTGGCGAGGATGTCGATCTTGGCGATCTCCGGTTTCTGGTGAAGCTGTTTGGCGCGGAACTCGACCGCCTCGCGCGTGCGATGGTCACGGGCTTTCTCCAAAGCCGACTTCAGGAACATCTGCCGCAGCAAGTCCGGGTGATCGAAATCCTTCGGGTTGCGCTGGAGAAACGTGACCGTGGCGAGTTCGGCCTGTTGGGCATGCAGATCTTTCGCCTCTGAGAATTGAAGCAGCGGGCTGACGTAATAGGTCTGCGCCGGGTCAATGATGACGACGCGCTCGCGCTGCTTGAACTGATTGATGATGTGGTAACGGTCGAGTGCCGCCGCGACCGAAACAGCGACGGCGACGAAGAACCAGAACCACGGCAGGCGGTCGCGTTGGGCAAAGAGTTGGGTGGGGTCGAATCGCTTCCGGGCGAGGCGCGCTGGAGTCGCGCCGTTGCCGGTGGGCGTTTCACGATGGCGGAGTTCGGTGGTTTGCATGGTGTCAGTAGTAGTGGCCTTTGGTTCGGGCAATGAGTTCGCGCACGGCCTTGTCGCCGGTGATGTCGTCACCTGGCCTTCCACGCGCGGAGCGCGGCGGCAGACCAGAGCCGGCGATGATGATCGCGCCGGCGCTGCCGTGCCCGGCGGCGCTGGACAGCGTGCTGAGGATCGCAGCCAAGCCCGCCGCACCAGCGGTCACGGCAGGCACACCAATAGGCGCAGCTACAGCGGCAGCGCCCGCCGTGGTGGCGGCGGTCTGGAAGAAGCTGCTGAACGCTCCAGCGATGAGCTGTCCTCCGGC
>JALHHX010000374.1 GCA_022837245.1 Lentisphaerota bacterium | reverse complement strand
CGTCCATGTAATCCTTGATGGCGTCGAGCACCTGTTTTTCTTCATCAAAGACCGCGCGGAAAAAACCGGTGACGTCGTGATGGACTTTCACGCTTCCCGGAGGCACCGACTTGAAATGCCTTGTGGCGTTGATGATTTCTTCGGCGCCCGCTTCGTCAAAAAAACCCTTGGGGGACACGATGGAGTATCCGCAAAATCCCAACGGCTCGGCGCTGGCCATCGCAGGCCTGTGCAACGAGTCGGGCCGGCTTTTCGGTCTGATGCCGCATCCCGAGGCGTTTCTGCATCGGACCAACCACCCGCGCTGGACCCGCGAAGCGCTTCCCGAAGAAGGCCAGGGCCTGGCGATCTTTCAAAACGCCGTCAAGTTCATCCGGGGGAAAGAATTCTAGGGTTTCAGGTTAAAGCTTTCACGAACGATCAATACACTTGACAATAGAACACACGTTCTACTATGGTCTTGCTCCATCAGAACAGCCTCATCCCAAATTTGAATCGGGCAAGACATGACATTAACGGCGAATCAATACCGCCCCCGGCGGCCGCAGGACTCGGACTATTATTCCTGCGTGGAGGATTACGTTGAATCCTTCGTGCAGATTTATGATGACCGGTTTTCCCGGGATTACGGTTTCTGGCGGCCTTATATCGAAAAAGTGATCTACCGTTACCTCGACTGCGGCGATCTGCAACATGGTTTTGCCCGCGTCAGATGTAATGACTGCGGCCACGAATATCTTTTGGCGTTCTCCTGCAAGCGCCGCCATTTCTGCCCTTCCTGCCACCAGAAGCGCGTGGTGGAATTCGGCGAGTGGCTCTGTATGGATGTCCTCAAAAAGATTCCCCACCGGCATTTCGTGTTCAGTATTCCCAAGATGCTTCGCCGGTATTTTCTGTATGATCGAAAACTGCTTGCCGCCCTCAGCCGCTCGGCCTGGGAATCCCTGAAAGTGTTTATGCAGCAGGCCGTGCCGGAAAAAGAGCCCATCCCCGGCGCGGTGATCGCCATCCAGACGTTTGGTGATTTTCTTGGATTCAATCCCCACTGCCACATTCTGATGACGGACGGCTGCTTTTATGGGAACAAAGGCATGTTCCGCGTCGCGCCGCCGCTGGAGATCAAAAAGCTGGAAGCCATTTTCCGGCACAAGGTCTTCAGGATGCTTCTGAAAAAGGGCAAGATCACGGAAGAGATGGTGCGCTACTATGGCTATTACAGCAATGTCGCACGGGGTAAACGAAAGAAAGAAGAGAGTGATGATCTTGTGCCCTGCATCATCGAACCGCAAG
>JALHHX010000373.1 GCA_022837245.1 Lentisphaerota bacterium | reverse complement strand
TCAGAAGTGGGTTCGGAAAACTGGACCATGAGCTAAGGTGGACGTAAGAAGCCTGAAGGAGGCTTTTGATGTCCAAGCCGCGAAGAAAGTTTACCGCAGAATTCAAGACCCGAGTCGCCCTGGACGCCCTGTCCGGAGAACACACCCTGTCCGAGCTTGCCAGCAAGTACGGCGTGCATCCCAATCAGGTTTCCCAGTGGAAGCAGCAGGCCAAGGAGCAGATCGCGGTCGGCTTTGCGGGCAAGGCCCAAAAGGCCCAACAAAACGACGAGGCGCGGATCAAAGAGCTTCACGCCAAGATTGGCCAACTCACTGTGGAGAAGGATTTTTTGCAGCAAGCCTTCGCCAGAATTTGAGCTGCGAGCGAAGGCGTAAAATCGTCGACATGGGCCATCCGGTGCTCAGTGTTCGGCGGCAGTGCGAAATCCTCAAGCTGCAACGCTCAACGTACTATTATCAGCCAATCGGAGAGTCCACGTACAACTTGGCGCTCATGAAGCGCATCGACGAGTTGTTCCTGGAGTTACCGTTCTTCGGCTCCCGGCAGATGCGCAACACCCTGCGGGATGAAGGCCATCCAGTCGGGCGTAATCGTGTGCGACGGCTCATGCGCAGAATGGGATTGATGGCGGTCTACCAAAGGCCGAGGACAAGCCAGCCGCATCCACAGCACAAGACGTATCCGTACCTGCTGCGGGGCAAGGCGATCACAAGGCCGAACCAGGTGTGGTGCGCGGACATCACGTACATCCCAATGCGGCGTGGCTTCCTGTATCTCGTGGCGATCATGGACTGGCATAGCCGGGCCGTGCTGTCGTGGCGTTTGTCAAATACGATGGATGCGGACTTCTGTGTGGCCGCCTTGGAGGAGGCTCTGAACCGCTATGGCGTGCCAGAAATCTTCAACACGGACCAGGGCTCGCAATTCACGAGCTACGAGTTTACGCGAACTCTCCGAGAAGCCGGAGTCCGCATCTCCATGGACGGCCGAGGCCGTTGGATGGATAACGTGATGATCGAACGTCTTTGGCGTTCACTGAAATACGAATGCGTGTATCTGCGCGAACTGGAAACGGGAAGCGAGCTGCGGCAGGCCTTGTCCTGGTGGTTCGATTTCTACAACAACCGCCGCCCGCATAAGACCTTTGACGGCAGAAAGCCGATGGAGATATATCAAGTGCTCAAGCCAGAGGGGGTACCCCCTCTGGCTTGCCCAGAAAAGGCGGCATAGCCCATGAACCTGTCCACCTTAGTTTTGCCGCCGAGTGGTCCAAAAACAGGACCCACTTCTG
>JALHHX010000095.1 GCA_022837245.1 Lentisphaerota bacterium | reverse complement strand
ACTTTGTTGTCTTCCTTGTTTGCTCACAAGAAGGAAGTGTACACAACCGCGTGACCTATTCAAAGCCCAGGTGTTGCGATAGCTGGTAGCCTGTGCGCCCTGATTTTGGGTTCAAGCTTGTAGAAATTGTCCGCAACGTCTCGAACGACACTCTCCTCAGGGTTTTTGCAGTCCAGCATCTGGATCTTTATGCTGGAACTCTTTGGAACCGCGGGCGATACGATTCTGCGGGAGACGAGGCTGCCTACATAAGGAACGCATTGACGGAGGCTGTGTTGGATTCGGAATCTCCGATCGGTGGCGCCGCTATGCTGGCACTGGAAAAAATGTCCCATTTCGACGACTTTATCGACGTGCGTAAGCTTGCGGCGCAAGCCGCAGCCTACGCAGGCACGGGCAGTATCGACCTGCAGACCCGCATCGCCGCAGTTCATCTTTGTGGCACCATGCGGATTCCACAGGCCAGCCAAGCACTTGACGGCATCATAAACGACGATAGGTCAAACACTGTTTTAAAACTCGCCGCCAGACATTCCCTTGCCCGCATTGCCGGGAAGCCCTAGGTGTTGATTTGGCGGGTTGCTTTATGAATATCCTTCCTTAAGAGAGCATTGACTTGTCTGTTCTTTTGCTCCTTCAAAATCGTTCCATTTAATCTTGCACTTTTCCCCCCGATTGTGGGCTTGAAATTTCGATTGACGGGAGCGCCCTCCCGGTGTATAGTGCCGCCTTGTCAGTAAGAGGCGGGGGGCGTGCCGTCCGTCGTTCCCGTTTGCTTCGGACAACGATTAAATGGAGTTTCCATGGATTCAAGAGAGAGGTTTCGATGCGGCCTTGTGGCCGAGGCGAGTTTGCTGGCGGGCGCGGCGCCGGCGGGGTGGGGCGGCGAGGTGCTTCGCGTGGCGATCCCGCAGTTGAGCTGGCGGCGTCCCGCTTCCTTCCTTTTGATGGCGCGCGCCTGCTTCGCGAGTTTGGTGGCGTTGCGCCGGTTCCGTCCGGCGGCGCTGCTGGCGATGGGATCCTACACGTCGTTTCCGCCCGTGCTGGCCGCATGGCTGCTGCGCATCCCCGTCGTGCTTCACGAGGCGAACGCCATTCCCGGCAAGGCGGTGTCCGCCTTGAGCCGGTTGGCGGTCAAGGTCTGCATCGCCTTCGACGATGCGGCGCGCCGTTTGCCCCAATCCGTCGCGGTCGCGAACACGGGGCTGCCAGTCCGCCCCGGCATCGCCGGCGCGGCGGCAGGCGAATTTGCCGATCCCGAGCGTTTCACGGTGCTCGTCATGGGCGGGAGCCAGGGGTCGCGCGCGGTCAATCAGGGCGTGGCCGGCGCCGTGGCGATCCTCGATTCCGAGCCGGAGCAGGCCGCCGCCTTGCGCGTCATCCATCTGGCCGGCCGCGGCAACGAAGACGCGGTGAAAGCGGCCTATGCGTCCGTCCGCAACATCCCCGTGGAGGTCATCGGTTTTTCGGAGCGCATGGGCGCGTTGTACGCCGCCGCCGATTTCTGCATCTCGCGCGCCGGGGCGGCGTCGTGCTTCGAGCTCTGCCTGTGCGGCGTTCCGGCGCTGCTGATCCCCCTGCCGAAGCTCGCCAACGACCACCAGACAGCCAACGCGAAGGCGATGCAGGCGCTGGGCGCGTGCGACATGCTGGCGCAGGACGATGCCACGCCGGAGGCGGTCGCCGACGCGATCCGGCGCATCCGAGGCGATGAAACGGCGTGCGCCGCGATGCGCGAGGCGCTGATGGCGCGAGCCCGCCCGGACGCCGCCGACGCCTTGGCGCGGGTTGTCGTCGCTTGCGCGAAAGGCGCGCCGGAGACGTCCGCCCATGCTTGAGCTTTGGATGCCGTGGATCGCGCCGGGGCTGCTGGGCCTTTTGGTTCTGCTCGTCTTGGTGCTGATGCTTCGTTCGTTCAGCGCGGATGGACGCATCTGGTTTCGGCTCGTTCGCCTGGAGCAGGATTTGGAGCGAGACCGGGCCTGGCTCCGCGACGAGCTCGGCCGCATCCGGCTCGAGTCCGCGCGGATGGCCAAGGACGACCGCGACGAACTGGCGCGCTCGCTCGGCGATTTCGGCGCGGCCCAAGGCCAGCGTCTTGATGCGATGCTGCAGAAGCAGGAAGATTGGGCGACGCGGACGGAGGCGCGCCTCGAGGCGGTGCGCGAAAGCGTGGATCGTCGGTTGCAGGCGATCCAGGCGGACAACAGCGCCAAGCTGGAGAAGATGCGCGAAACCGTTGACGAAAAGCTCCATCACACGCTCGAGACGCGCCTCGGCGAATCGTTCAAGCTCGTCGGCGAACGCCTCGAACGCGTCCAGCAGGGGCTGGGCGAGATGCAGGCGCTCGCCACGGGCGTCGGAGATTTGAAGAAGGTGCTCTCGAACGTGAAGACCAAGGGCGTGCTCGGCGAATGCCAGCTTGCGGCGCTGCTGGAGCAGATGCTTGTTCCCGGGCAGTATGGCGAGAACGTCAAGACGAAGCGCGGGAGCGACGACCGCGTCGAGTTCGCCGTCCGGCTGCCGGACAAGAACAGCGCGGACGGCTTCCTCTGGCTACCCGTCGACGCCAAGTTCCCCACCCAGAGCTACGAGGCGCTCCTGGATGCCGGCGAAGCAGGCGATGCCGCCGCCGTCGAGCGCGCGCGCAAGGCGCTGGAGCAGAGCATCCGCGCTTTTGCGCGCGACATCCGCATGAAGTACGTCGATCCCCCGTTCACAACCGATTTCGCGATCTTGTTCCTGCCATTCGAGGGGCTGTATGCGGAAGTGCTGAGGGTTCCGGGCCTCTTCGAGTCGATCCAGCGGGAGTACCGCGTGACGATCACCGGCCCGACGACGCTTTCGGCGTTTCTCGGCAGTTTGCAGATGGGCTTCCGCAGTCTCGCGGTGGAGCGCCGCACGAGCGAGATTTGGGAGCTTCTCGGCACGGTGCGCGCCGAGTTCAGCCGCTTCGGCGACGTGCTGGAGCGAACGAAGAGCCGGCTCGATCTGGCGAGCAAGGACATCGAAAGCGCCGGCGTCCGTTCCCGCGCCATCGAGCGCCACCTTCGTGCCGTCGAGGATGTGAGTTCGAGCTAGCTCGGCGGGCTTGTTCGCTGCGCGGCGGCTTTGATGGTGTGCGCGAGCGCGTCGCCGATGCCGCCGACGGCGGCGATCGCCTCGACGGGGGCGGCGGCGATGCGGCGGATGGAGCCGAACTGCTTCAGCAGAAGCATCTTGCGGGTCTCGCCGACGCCCTCGATCTCGTCGAGGACGGATTCGCGGATGCGCTTGCGGCGGAGGTTGCGGTTGTAGGTGATGGCGAAGCGGTGCGCTTCGTCGCGCAGGCGCACCAGCACGTTAAGCGCCTGACTGCCGCGTTCGAGCAGGATGGACTCCACGCCGGGGCGGTCGACGACGATTTCCTCGAATTGCTCTGCAAGGCCGACGGAGGGGATGCGATCAAGGTCGAGCATGGCGAGGGCGGCCCGTGCGGCGCGAAGCTGCGTGATGCCGCCGTCCACCATGACGAGATCGGGCAGGGGGGCGCCTTCGGCCAGCGATCGTGCATAGCGGCGATAGTGTCGCGGAGCTTGGCGGCGCGCTCGAAGTCGAGTTCCGCCGCCGCCGCCGCCATGGCCTCGCGGATTTCCTAGACGATGGCGGGGTCGCCGTTGCGGAGAAAGGCGCAGGCTTGTTCGAAACGGGCGCGGTAGTCTTCCGGGGAGATGGCGCCGATGCACGGTGCGGAGCAATGCGCGATCCGGTCGTTGTGGCAGTGCTTGTGCGTGTCGGCGTCGGGATCCGCCACGGTGCATTGGCGGATGCCGAAATGGCGCTCGGCGAAGTCCTTGACCGTGCGGACGACGCCCGAGGAGGGGTAGGGACCGAAATGCTCGTTCCCGTCGTCGCGGATGATGCGGCATTCGGCGAAGCGCAGCAAGGCGAGGTGGCGTTCGGCGCGGACGGCGAGGTAGCGCTTGTCGTCGCGGAAGACGACGTTGAACCGCGGCTTGTAGTCCTTGATGAGCTGGCCTTCGGTGAGCAGCGCCTCGGCCTCGTTGCGCACGACGATGATGTCGAGGTCTTCGACGCTGTTGATCAGGCTGCGCAGCTTGGGGGGCGCCTTTTGGAAGGTCGAACGCCGGAAGTAGCTCTGGACGCGCTTGCGCAGCGAGACGGCCTTGCCGACGTAGATGATCTTCCCGGCTCGGTTCCGCATGAGGTAGCAGCCCGGCTTGTTGGGGAGGTCGCGAAGCTTTTGGCGCAGCACGTCGTTCATCATATTGAAACCATCTCCTTTTACTCAAGCATTGTAGTCCACCGGGACGCTTCATGACAAGGACATAACGCGCCCCTTTTGCTGGCGGACCTCGTTTAAACCATCTTCAGGACAATACGAGATCGTTGTCTTGGGGTTTTTGGGGACAGCCCCCAACACCCAAAAATATCCATTGACTCAAAATGCAAGAAACCCTAGGATTTCTTCATTTGCGTAAAGTTTTTCCTGGGAATTAAGATGAATAAACGAAGCAAAAAGCCACTCGTCGTTGCCATAGGCCTTCTTGCGGTTCTCGTCGCGGTCGTCATCATCGGCGCTCTGAGCATGACCGTGGAGTGTCCGTATTGCCATGACAGCGATGACAATGTGAAGGGGAACTGCGTGTTGCGACAAGAGACCGGACGCTGTCGCGAAGACTACTATCCTGAACACCACAACAAAGCGACCTGCGATTGGTGCAAGTCAACGGGAAAAATGACGGTTTTTGAAGCTTGGGCGGACTGATGAAATGATTCCACAGAAACCTGGTGAAATCTCAAATTGCATTCTAAAGGGGCTCCGGTGGACATGGGCCGCCCTGTTCAGCCTCGTGGGGGCGGTCATGTTTTTCGGCTCGTTCTTCTTCTGGGATTTGAGTCCCGGGGAACCGGGCGGTGGCATGACATGGGAGGCGATCGAACGACTCCAAGACACCCCATACGAATTTTGGGGCAGCGTCCTTCAACTGCTGCTGGGGCTGGCATTGATGCTCCTGCCCCTCAAGCTGCTGCTCGGGAAAGACAAGGACAGCAAGAATGGCATGGGTTCCAAAGAAACGCCACGAACGTTTAAGCTCTTCGTTCTCAAGGCAATGGAGTGGCTTTTGAATCTCATCGCCAGCGCCATTGTCGGCTGTGTCGCGGCATGGTTTGCGTTTGCTTGGATGGCCATCCGCGTGCAGGGATCAAACGTCGTCACCGACGAGCAATGCCTGCTTTATTTCGACAACGTCGTTTGCATCGGCACGCTTGCCGGCTGCGTCCTTGGCCTGTGCCTCACGAAAAAAGTCAAGCGTCCCGTGCTGTCCACGTTGCTTGTCCACGTCGTCGGCGTCCTGGTCTTCCAGCTCGTGCCGCTTCGTTCATGGCCGCAAGGACTGATGATCTATTCCGCGGGAATCGTCGCAGGAACAACCCTCGTCATTGCGCTGAGGCGCGGGAAAGCGGGCACAAGGTTCGTGGCGCCGTGAGACGCCGAGGCGAACGGCCACGCCGGGACGGCGTCGCCCCGCCTCGCTTCGCACATGATTTACGCACTATCGTATGGGCGGGGCTTCGTCCTCGCCGCGTGTCGTTCCATTCGCCTTGGCGCGTGGCAGAGTCCCCGCCCCGAGGCGCCGCATCGGCCTGGGAACGCGGGGCTCCGTACCCGCCCCGCCGCCTGAGTCCATTCGCCCGCGCCTTGGCGCGGTGCGCTTCGGAGGTGGCAGGGTGGGGATGGTGGCAGGGTGGGGATGGTGGCGCACCGCACACCACAGGGGGTGTGCAGCCAGGATTCCGCACTGGCGCAGGCGAGTGGCCCAGATCTACTTCGACGGCCTCTTCCACTTCCAGGATTCCGCACTGGCGCAGGCGAGTGGGCGAAGGCGGCGAAACTCGGCGCAGCCGCCCCGGCCAAGTTGCAAATTTCCAGTTTCCAATTTCAAAGGTTTTTTGGGGGGGGGCTGCCCCGCCACCACCGATCCCGATATTTTTGCTTTAGAACTCACGGCGTTAATTATACCATTTTGAGACAATGTTTGGCGGTAGAGTTTTAATCGTGTGGTAATTTCTGACCGATTCGGCATGAATAAAATGCCTGATTTTCCCTTGGTATGGAAATTGCTAATGAGTTGTGCATGACAACTTTAGACGGACCTTCGCTTAGAATCGAACAGCAAATTGTCCGATTACAATTTGAACGTAGTGAGCAAAACATGATAAAATATACGTCTGTTGAAAGCACTAATAAGGACTGTTGCAAAGTGGAGAAGAACGGAAACCTGATTCTGACGGGCTGGGGCTATGCGGAATACGTGGCTTCGGCAGCTGTCGCATTGAAGGCGCTTGGCGGCCGAGCGGACGTGTACGGCGTGAGTCGTAGGCGTCTGCCAGAGTTCCTTGGCGAGCTCGTGGGGGAACGCGGAACACCGCAATGGAAGCACATCTACCTTCTTGGCCTCTCGTTGAGCGGCAATCCTGAATCGCTCAAAGTAGCCCTTGCAAAGCTGAAGACAAAGGGTGTGGAGGTGACTTGGATAAGCGCACTTGAAATGCCCGAACATATCGCCGCCCTCCTTGACGGCGTCATGAAGGTACGCTGCTATGACGGGAGCCTTCTTGAAGCGGTTGGGCAGACGTTTGGCATGGACGTCGAGGTGTTCATGCCATTCCTCAAAGATCGGAGGAGAGTGTCGGCGGACGTTCGCGCCTACTTCACGCTGATCGACACGGCGCAGTTCTACTACCGCAATTACCAGGACGAATCTCTCTATGCCACGACCGCCCGCTATCTCGCCGGCGGCGTCCGCCCTGCGGCGTGGGAGCCGGAAGTAAGGAGCGCCGTCGAACATTACGACCGCTACGGTAACAGGGAGCTTCTGGGGAAAAGCGGTGCGATCACGACCTTGCAGGATCGCATCAACCGGGTGGCGGCGCATGAACACGCCCGCGTCCTCATCCTCGGCGAAAGCGGCACCGGCAAGGAGACCGTCGCCCAGCAGATCCACACGAAGAGTCCGAGATGGAAGATGCCGTTCGTCGCCTTCAACTGCGCGAGCGTGACGAAAGGCCTTCTGGAGGACCGGTTCTTCGGACACGAGCGCGGGGCGTTTACGAACGCCGTGGAGCGGACGGACGGCCTCTTCCTCCAGGCGGACGGCGGCACGCTCTTCCTCGACGAGATTGGAGAGATGTCGCTGGAGGTTCAGGCGCTCCTGCTACGCGTCCTGGAAGGAGGTCGGTTCATGCGCGTGGGCGGCAAGGAGGAGCTGAAATGCGACGTGCGTCTCATCACGGCCACAAACCGCGACTTGCCGCGCCTCGTGGTCGAGGGCAAGTTCCGCGAAGACCTCTACCAGCGCCTCAACGTGGTGCAGATGAGAACGCCGTCCCTGCGCGAACACAAGGACGACATCCCGATCATCGCCAATGCATGGTGGCGCAAGTTCCACGACAACGCCGTTCTCAAGGAAGAGCAGGTTGCCGCGCTGATGGATTACGACTATCCCGGCAACGTCCGCGAACTCATCAACATCCTTGACAGGGCGACCGCCCTGGAGGAGTCTGATTTTGAAGCCCTCATGCGCGAACACAAGGAGATGAACGCGGGGCTTTCGGGTGGACTGGAATTGAAGTCGGGACGCATCCCCGATAAGCTTGAGGATGCGATGCGCCTGCACATCCGCCGCGTGTACGAGAAGTACGGACAGAATCTCACCCGCGCCGCCGAAGCACTCGACGTGAGTCGAAACACGGTGCGGAAGTATTTGTAAAACGGAGGCAAGGCACGCTATGTCAGTAGAAGAACAACGTAAATTGCCTGTTGCCGATGGGGGTATAGAGAAAGATTGTGACTGCATAGCACAGGAAGCAGCTCAACATTTTTGGTTAGAACGGCATTGCCTACAATGCTTAAATGGTATACAAAGGCTGCACTTGCACAGATAGGTCATCATCTGACGTCCTTCAGGGCGAGACAAGTATGAGTCTGAAAAAAATCTTGAAAGGATAAATCAATGGCATGTGTTGAATTGAAATCGGTCGCCGATTTGTCGGGCAAGAAATTTACGGTGCCGCTATATCAGCGCGGGTATCGCTGGGAAATGCAGCAGGTGAAGGATTTGCTGGAAGACATCGCCGCATTTATGGTGCCCGACAAGGATAAAAAGAGTTTTGAGGCCGGCGATTCGTTCTATTGCCTCCAACCACTGGCGGTGAAGGAGTTGGTAAAGGATAAAAAGATATTTCTCGAAGCACTACCGAAATCAGATACGGTGATTTGCAAGTTAAATGGTTCAGCTCTTTAAGCTGCTTCGTTGAAAGCTTCATTTGCTGTTAGTCCTTTGAGTGAGTATGGTCTTGGGATGGAGTT
>JALHHX010000094.1 GCA_022837245.1 Lentisphaerota bacterium | reverse complement strand
TACTGAGTTTTAATTGATCTTCACAGCGCTTACTTGTAACGCGAAGCATCGCGATTATATTCATATTCCGCCTTCTCCGGCTTGCGAAACCCGTTGTCGTCCCTGAATAAAATCCAGCAGGCAAAACCAAAGCCTACGCCCCCAAGATGAGCCATTGCCGACACATTGCTGATGCCGGAAATTTGTGCCCAAGCACCAAGGATCTGGAGCCCGATCCATACAAAAAATGCAGTGCGAGCGGATACGGAGAACCAGCGCAAGTAGAACATATATCGAAAAAGCATTTTGAGTTTCACATTTGGGAACTTCAATGCATAAAAAGCCAAAACACCAGAAATTCCGCCACTAGCACCGATACAGGGGATATCTGAGCTGGGGTTGGCAATGATATGAGCAAAGTCACCAAACAGGGATGCACCGATGATTAGGATCAGAAAGCGCTTCCACCCCAGCAAGCCCTCTACGTTATCACCGAAGACCAGCAGAAAATACAAATTACCCAGCAGATGGACAACTCCGCCATGCAGAAAAAACGAGGATAAGAACGTCAGTCCTCCAAGACGAAAAGCTTGAGCCGGAATGAATCCGAATTGCTCGACCACCGACGAGAGATCTCCGAACGAACCCACCCACACTGCTAGTATTATCAAGCAGATAGTCCAAGTCGCCCAAGGACGACTGCGGCACACGTCGGCACCTTGTTCCACAGGAAGCCCAAACAGGCCAGGGACCCACTGCCACCAGACATCAGGATGGGCATCCGCCATGTTTTGAGATTCTAGTTCAGCTTGCATGCTCTCCACCTTAATGGCTGCCAGACGCTCCCGAGCCTCCGGCGGAAGGGTCTCCTCCCAGGCAGGTTCACGATGGAGCGCGGGCAACAACTCCCTCTCGCCTGCGTCGAACCACACGAACTGGCAGCGTGTGCAGACATCGATGTTGAGCTTCTGTCCATTTGCGGGAACCTCTACCATTCGGTTTGTGCATGCCGGACACACACGGCCCGAAGGGAAATCGCCGAATCGCGCAGCCTGCCAGACCTCGTTCACAGCGCTATCCGGGACGCTCTTTCTAAGAAAGGCAATCGTGGCAGATCGTCCCATGCAGGATGGACATCGCCAAAACACACCAGATTGGCTTCTGACGGTATCCATCGGGATCATGCATTTAGGGCAACTAAACATGCACCGGCTCCCTGACTTCTGAAGAGCTAAACATTCTGTTGATTAGTCTGACACCACCAAAGACAACATTGCCTCCGCAAGGAACATGTACTTAATGTAGATTACGCTCCAACACGCCCAAATTAACAGATCGTATTCCAACTCTGTTTCTAATCTGATATTACCTAGGATAGAATTCGCAGTTTATCGGGTCGACGTGTTCGCCACCTCCCTGGATCCAGAGGATCCGGTTCCGATCGACGCCGTCGAAATTGTTGGCGGAATATTTGCCATACCGGAACACGCAGTGCTCTATTATGTCCGTCACCTGTGAAGTGACCAGCGTGCCCCAGTCGCCCCAATCCGGCGCGCTGGCCAAACCGTCTCCGTTGCTGTCGCCTCCACACGTGTCATCCCGTTCAGACGTAAATATGATCGGCTCTTCCCATGTGCCACAAGCTTTGAGTGCTCCGCGGAAAAATAAATTCCGTGGTTCCTCCCCTGGCTTGCGGCAAGGAATCTTGATCACCGTCCCGGGCCGGATCGACACGTGCGAACCACCGCGCAATTCGAGATCCGGCGCGAGAAGGAACGGAATACCCAGGGATTGCATCGGTCCCCAGATCTCTACTTCGTCAATGACCCCCGAAATCAATACGCTTTGCAGCCCGTTGTTTCGGACATCGTTCCAGCGGCAACGGGGCGATGCGCCGTCGACTAGTTTCAGGGGATGTCCGAGATTTCCCGTCAGGCGGTTCTCCTCAATGCTCGGGTCAGCTCCGCAGATCACAATGCCGATGCCGCATTCCGAGATATTGTTACGCATAATCTCCGCTCGTGTGAGTCCGATCCCCTCCACCACGATGCCCGCCGCGCAACGCGTGGCGCTATTCGCGATGATTCGCGGCGCCAGATGATGAACGCCCTGACGATAGAGCAGCCCCGCACCAGCCGAATCAGTGAAATCGCACGCGGTGACGTCCACCGGAGCGGTGGAACCGGAAATGAAAAGCGCAGAGTGCCCGCCACCCCCAACGTCTTTACCGCCAGCATAACGGAACGAGCAGCCCTGCAGGGTGGAACCGGCACCGACAATTTTCACACACCCCCAGTCGCCCGGCAGCGGCTTGCTTGCATCGCCGTCTCCGTTCGAGTCCCCGCCCACCGTGTCGTCGCGCTCCGATGTGAACACCACAGGCTCCGCAGGCGTTCCAAGGCTGTTTAGACGCCCTTCGACAACGAGTCTCGCTCCGCCCTCTCCGGACTCTCCTGCGCGGAACTTGACAACGACCCCAGGCTCAATAGTCAACATCGCTCCAGTTGGAACGATTGCGTCTGCTTTCACTACGATTACCGAGCCACGCTTCCAGACGGTGTCCTTCGGGATCGCCCCTGACACCTCAACCCCTTCCGCACGGTTATACGCGGACAGAGCAAGCAGGAGAAGCGCCAAGCAAAGGCGAGAATCTAGCAAGCGAATCATGGCTGGTCTATCTGGGCCGCTACCGCGTTTGGTTGCAAAGGTGCCGCCTCGGCGGTGGCGTACAGGCGAGACGTCCCTTCGGCAGTTACAAAATCGCATTGCACCGCAAAGAAAAACACGCCAACGTCCAAGATATGATTGTTGTCCACATCTCCCATCGGAACTTCTATGCGCCGCTGTTCACCCGCAGCAAGTGGCGCGATATCTTGGCGGAAGATGCCGTTCTTCCACTTCAGAGGAAGCCGGAACGTTAGAGCCATCGGGCCCTCAATCGCGGTCTCAGACTTGTTTTCCAAAACGCAGACAAGCCTGTTCCCCGCAAGGTCGGCGTGGAGAGAGATGGCGAAACCAGGCAATGTGGGATCGGCCTCCAGGGCGGCTTCGGCTTCTAGATTAGCCTTGTTGAAGACAGCGCCTATATGAATGGGAAGCTGGTGCGCGGCATCATGTGGCAGAGTGAACACTCCGCCACCGAATGCCTCGAGCGTATGACCGTCAGCAATGGCCGTCACGACCCCGGCTGACGCCCGGATGCCCAGTGGAAGGCGGGCGCCGGTTTCGAAAGGCAGCAGCCGGCAGACGGTGAAAGTCGCCTCGCAGTCCGTCACGGATTTCTTTACGAATAGCGTGTTCAGGGCTTCAAGCCGGTACGCCACGTATTCGTTGGCGTTGCAGTACCACCAGTCGCGATTGTTTGCCCGCGTGGCAATGACGGCTCCGAATTTCTGCATATCTGGCTGCCAATTGTGGATACCAAGAGACAGGTGCGGACCGCATTCGAATTCCCCTGTCTCCACGGCTTTAAGCCCGCGCCCAATGTTAGTCTCGAATTCCGACAGCTTCGGATTTGTGTCGTTTATATCAAACGTGAAGCCGCCAATCCACTCATTCGGACTCCGCTTAAATCGCGAGGCGACATCCGGCCATACCTCGTCTCCACCGTGCAGCCCTGCGCGAACAAGACATTCTCCTATCTTGGCGGGCATATTTGAGTCTGTTTCAGACTCGTAGGCCATGTATGGAAGTGTGAATGAGTTTACGCACACCTTGCCGCGCGACTCGATTTCAATCCGGTTTAATAGTATTTCACGGAACATCGCGTTCGCATCAATCTTGGTCAAATATGGATGGGTGCAAGTGTGAGCACCCACCGACGACCCGAGATCGAGAAGTCGCCGCATTATAGATCCGTCAGCATATCCCCCGGCATCAACTTTGTTGAGATAGAAAGTCCCCTTGTAGCCATGCTCGGCCAAAACCTCTGCCTTCTCGACGCCCGATGGCACAGAGTCGTCCCAGCGCGTGGAGAAGGCAACCCGCTTCCCTGGCGGAAGCGGCAACGCCTCCAAGGCCGCCCGCTGCGCCTGCTCAGGAGTTTCGTAAGTCACCAATAGCGTCTGCTCGTAGTTGCGCCATACGACCTCGGGAGCGGCGATGCACCCCAGCCATGGCAGTACGCCGAGAACCCCTGCTAAACTCTTTGCACGATTCGGATACATAATATGAATTAATTGTGTGTGTTTGTCGACACTTCTTATGTTAGTAAAACATTTTTCCTAAGCCATTTAAAAGCATCATTGAAGATTATACACTCCTAGGACAAGTGTTACTCGTGGCGGCTCTAAAGCCGCCACGAGCGTTGATTTCTCACGGCGCTACCGAACTATTAGCAACGTCTCGACAGGCGGCGCAGTCAGGAAGACAACTGTTCCTGGCTCGGCTTTAAGGCCAGCGCAGCCGTACGGGCCAGCAGTGGCCGCGGCGGTGCCAGTGAACGCAACTGGAGGTTCGGCATATATCACCGCCCCACTGGTGTTGCCTGAATAGAATTTATTGCGGTAGTGTTCTGAAACATTCTCCCACACAGCGATGCGTCCACCACCTCCATTCGCCGCTGAAGTGTCGTTATAGACACCTCCATTTGCAGAAAGTGTTCCGCTTCCCTCGAACGAACCACAGTCTAGGAAGATGCCACCACCAGAACCATCACCCTTAGTCCATATAACAGAACCGCCATTGGCCGAGATGGTCCCGTTTACCAACGCGTTTTTATGGACACGCATCCAGATGAGTCCTCCGCCAAAGCCTCCAGCGTCGCCTCCTCCACTTCCGGGGTATACGGGAAGTATCGAACTGCCGTACGATGGGCCACCAGCCGCAGCTACATTATTGGTATGCGTTGCGCCACTTCCGCCATAGCCGCCACCGCCGCCACGGTCTGACCCCCAATGTCCTACACCGCCGCCCGGACCATGCCCATTAATGCCACGCGCTCCGCCGCATGCAAACCCTCGAGCATCAGCATTGATTTTTCCACTTGCCTCCACATCAAGATTATCCACATCGAAAAAAACCGAACCGCCCGTCAAGCGCTCCGAGTAGACGTTCGCGGTGGAGCCGGCGCCGACGCGCAGCGTGCCGGCGACCTGCACCTTCGCGCCGTACGCAGGGGCAACACCATTAGTGGCTTCAGCGAAAAAGCTGGCAACACCGCCATTTGTTATGCTGATATTTCCAAAAGCCACTTCAGGGTTGTTGGTGAAGACAACTACACCAGCCTTGCCTATGGCTAGATCGCCTGATATTGATATCGAGCTACCAAGCGGGAAATGAATTTCCCCGTTAGTCACGACGAGACTGCTAGCATTCCATGTCGGCACCATTGTTGGAATATTAATGTCATACGACCCTGTCAGAGTAGGGTACGGGAAGAACGTTGTGTCAGGGAAATAGAGCGACCCATTGCCAAAGCTGCGGATGGCGCCACTCGACAGGATAGAGGCCGCATTGAAACTGACCGAAGGACTGAGCAGCGCCTGTGTCGTGACGTCCGTGTAAACAACGGCGATACGACCGCCACCGCCGCCGATGTACCAAGAGCCGCCGGTGGCTGTAATTTTGCCTTTACCATTAAAGGTACCGCAGCGCAGATTCACACCGCCGCCAGAGCCCGCCCCGGAGTTGCCGGTAGCCTCCCCTCCGTTGACATTGATCGTGCCGTCTAGATTAATGGCACCTGTTGCCTCTACCCAAACCAAACCGCCGCCGTAACCGCCAACAGACGTCAGGCTGTTCGTCTGAGCTCCGCCACCGCTTCCGGGCTGTGTCGGATAACTAGCCGACCCGTATGGGAGACCACCAACGCAAAATCCGACAGAAGTCCCCTGAGCGCCATAGCCACCACCAGCGCCACGATCCTTTGTGTTCACGCTGATGCCTCCGGCACCAGGTCCGAAACCTGCTGAGCCTACTGTTCCGCCCGCAAATCCCTTTCCAAGCGCATTGAATCCTCCTGTCGCATCAACAGTAAGCGAACCCACTGTAAACTTCGGAGATCCTCCGTTCGTCGGATGAGAGACCGGATAGACCCAGGCGTTCGGGCCGATGGACATTTCGCCGGCGACGTTGACCTCCGCGCCGGGAATCGCCGGGTTCGTGACGATGCTGCCGATAACTTCGAACGCGGCGCTCTTGTCGAGCCGCAGACTGCCGGCGTTTATGACAACGCCCGCCCCCACCAGCTTGTGGAATGCGGGATCCGTGCCTGAAACCACCATCTCGTTCGTCACGTTGATCTCCAGCCCGTCTGGAAGACGCAGGTAGCCGTTGCTGAGCACGAGACCGTCGCGGTTCCATACCGTGAATGGTACGCCGGAAAGCCATGAACCAACGTGCGAGATAAACCCAGTCTGACGCTCAAGAAGTTGGTTGTCTGTGAAATAGAGAGTCCCAGGTTGACCGATGAATTTGGCAACGCCGGTATTGGCCGTAAACAGCACGCCCGGTACGGGAACTGTCGCCTGCTTCACGGCATCGTAAATGACAGCGATTCTACCTCCGCCACCACTATCTCCCTGAGTCGTCCCACCTGTACCGCCTGAGGCGTTAACCAAACCATTCACTCCTTGGATTTTGGCGCAGGTGATAAATATACCGCCACCCGATCCGCCCCCGCCGTAGGACGTGCTTCCATTGCCGCCATTTGCCAGGATCGAGCTATTGTTAATAACGACATCGGCTGCCGAATCTATCCAGACAAGTCCGCCGCCTGCCCCACCTCCCTCGCCGTTGGGATACGCCCTGCCGCCGCCGCCACTACCAGGCTCGATCGGCGCGGATGCGACTCCGTATGTTTTTGTGGCGTCTGCGCCAGAGCCGATCCCGCCATAGCTGCCGCCGTAGTTTTCGTCCTTTCCGCCACCGGGGCCAAAGCCGTACTTTCTGGTGTCTTTCAGATACTGGTTCCCGGCATAGCCCTTGCCGGTTGCGTTGATGATTGAACCTCCCACCATTGTGAGACTGCCGACATCAAAAAACACCGAGGCTCCGTTCGTGGGATGCGAATACGGCAACACTTGCGACGCGTCAGCGATAGTGAATGCGCCTCCAACGCTGACGAGTGCGCCGTGCTGGCTGTGAGACCCCGTAATTCCCGGATAGACAATCATCCGTGCCGAGTTGGTCAACACCAAGTCCCCAACGCAATTCAGCTCGCCCGACGGAGTTGACCCTGGCGTCATAACAACCCCGCCTTTGTCGATTGTCATGTCCCCGCCACAATTCAATACACCGTTGGTTAGTTCCATCCTGTACAGATTTGCATTAGACCCCTTGAGAGAGAGGTTGTTTGTAACAGTCAGCACAAAGCCCTCTTGAATAAAACCAAGCCCGCCATTGACCATCGTCAAGCTGTCGAGAGCTATTTCATTAATGCCGGTAACCATCCACTGCCCAACATGTACAAAGGCGCCCGTTTGTCTGGACAGGAACTGGTTGTCCGGGAAATACAGAGAGCCCATGCCACCGTAGTCTCCATCCCAGTTGTTCCCGCTAACACCCGCCTCTGTGGTCAGCCGCGCCGCAGGCAGCGGTAGAAGACTCTGCGCAGTCTGATTGTATTCAATAGAGATTCGCCCGCCACCACCAGTGCCTGCGCCGGCTCCGCCGCTGCCGCCAGTGCCGCCAGCAGCAGAGAGCGTGCCGCTCCCCTCAAAAGTGTTGCAGGCTATATAGATCGAGCCGCCCGATCCGCCACCGCCCTGGCCTGTGGAGCCGTTGACTCCGTTCACTTGAATAATGCCGTTCACCGTCACAGCGTTGGCCGCATCGATATAGACCGCTCCGCCGCCGTGTCCACCGGGACGCCCTGCGCGGTCGCCACTGCCGCCACCGCTGCCGGGATCAGTAGGAATCGATGCCGATCCATATGGAAGGCCTCCATTGTCACGGCCGCCTTTTCCGCCGTAACCCGCGCCCGTGACGGCCGCCCTGCCGCCGCCTGGGCCGTATCCGGGACCTGCAGCCGTTGTCGCCGTCGCCCCTCTATACCCCTTGGCGTTGCCATCAATCTTGCCACCCACCGGGATGTCCAGAGTGTCGCAGACGATGTAGACACGGGCATTCGGAGTCCATCCGTCGCTTCCAACCATATCTCCATTTATAGCATGCGTCACAGTTCCTGTAATCGACACTGTCGTCGCAGTGAGAACCGTGTCCCAGCCGTCGAAGGTCAGCGTCTTGCCGGCGTTGACGGTCATCGACGACAGCGCCGGCGTGGCGTTGGTGAGCGTGGCGTCGCCGTCGATGACGACCGCCTGCCCGGCGACGGGCACGCCCTCGCTCCAGTTGGCCGCCGTGTTCCAGTCGCTGCCGGACACCGCCGTGAAAGTGTTGGCAGCACCCGCCGAAAGGCAAAGGTGTACCATCATAGACAATCCTGCAATTAACTTTTTC
>JALHHX010000372.1:1336-2460 GCA_022837245.1 Lentisphaerota bacterium | reverse complement strand
AGGCGGCCGGGGCAAGCATCGAGTGCGTCACGACGATGGCCTGCCGGTGGGCATGCGCGCGCAGGACCGCGTTGGCCCAGCGCATCAGTTTGGGGTTGCTCCCCGCTCCCATCGTGAGAGCCAGCACGATAAAATCCTGGCCGCCGGCGTGGAAAAGGTCGTAATGGTTGTCATTGTTGGTGCCGTAATGGCCGCCGTAATAGCTGCGGCCCGCGAAGTGGTTGGTGCCTAGGAAGGCGTTGAACAGGATGGTTCCTCCGTGGTGGGTATCGTGATTGCCGACCACCGCGCTCCAGGGCAGCCCATCGGGCAGTCCCGTGCGCTTCGGATCGTCCAGGCGGAAGAAGGCATTGGTCGCGCGGTGCCATTGCACGAGATATTTATTGCCGTCGTTGCTGATGTCTCCCTCCGTAGTCAGGTAAACGATATTGCGGCGGACGCGGTTGTCGAGAACCCATTCGATTTGCGCGACCAGCATCTCGGGTTTGCCGCCCCGGTGCGCCGCGGTGTATTGCTGCGTATCGGGCAGCACGGCAATGGTGAAATCACCCGGGACCCGCCGCCGGCCCGGCTCGCGGGTTGTCAACTTAAAGGGCGTGGACCGCGGAGCCGCTTGCGCCGGGGATTTCTTCGGTGCCGCCGCGCGGCGGGTGTCCGCGGGCGCGGCCTTTGGCTTGGCAGCCGCCTGGCCCAGCAGGGCGCCGCCAAGCAGTATGGCCATCGCCCACTGGCGGAAATGTCGCACGACCATCATAAAAGCCTCGGTCGCCCGTAAAGGCCGCGCGGTTGGGCGCGAGGGCAGCGCCGCGCCGGCACCGGATAGCAAGCGGCCGGGCCGCGTCGAGGATAGAGTGGCTTAATCCGACCCTTCCGCGGAGCCGCCCTGCCCGGGAGCGCGGTCGAAGGATTGCAGGGCGAGGTAGTTGGGCCCAAAACGTTTGATATTATCAAGCTGCTTGTCAAACTGGTCGAAGTGCTTTTCCTCGCTGTTCACCAATCCCTCGAAGACCTGTTTGGAGACGGCGTCGGCCTTTTGGCCGCATTCAATCGCGGCCTGGTTGTAGCTGGTGATGGCGGCCTGCTCCATTTCGGCGGCCATGGCCAGAATCTTTTGGGCGTCCGTG
>JALHHX010000372.1:0-1297 GCA_022837245.1 Lentisphaerota bacterium | reverse complement strand
AAGAGAATGCGCTCGGCGAGTTGCTCGACGTGATTCATCTCCTCAATGGCAATCCGTTTCAGCAGGCTGGCCAGCGGACCGAAGCCCTGGTCATCCAGGTGGAAATGCCAATACATGTACTGGTGGACCGCCTGGAGTTCGTCTGCCACCGCCCGGTTCAGAAGTTTAATGCTTGTTTCTTTGTTCATATAAAGTCAATGGCCTGACGTTCCGGCGGGCCTGCCGGGGAGCACCAACCGGTTGCGCCTGGCGTCAGGGTTCCAAAGGCGCTACACGGAGGCCAGGTTGGCGCGCTGCGCCCACACTTTTTCGAAAGCCTGGATGTACTGGGCGATCAACTCCGGCGCTTCGCCGTAGATTAACGGCAGGAAGATATGGTTGGCGTTGATGTAGGCGTTGCCCGGCATGGAGGCGGGAATGGTGGGGGGATGATGCCACCACTTGGCCTCGGCGTAAATCTTGAGCTTATGCTGTTCGGGGTAATCCCAGAAGTTCACGTCCACGCCTTCGGCCTTGAGGGCCTTGACCAGCGCGTCGCGTGTGAACCCGAGCTTCTTGAAGTCTATCAACAACATATTACGGTGGTAATACACGCGCTTTTGCTCGGGGCGGCAAAGCGGCTCGGTGACTCCTGTCAGCCGGGTCAGGCGGTCGTTCATGGCCCGGACGTTCTTTTCCACCAGGGCGTTCATCTGGTCCAGCCCTTTTAGTTGCTGGCGGGCCAAGGCCGCGCCGAGCGGGTGCATCCGGTATTTTTGGCCAAACCCGGTGCCGGCATAAGGGCGCACGGGGCTGTCCGGGGGGAACTTGATCGGGTCATTATATTCGCCAAAGGCGGCGGCGCGCTCGTAATACTCGCGCGTCTGGTACATGCCCATGCCGCCTTCAATGGCCGGCAGGACTTTGGACGCCTGGAAGCTGAAGATGCCCATCATGCCCCAGGTGCCCATCTTTTTGCCCATCATCGAGGCGCCGTGCGCATGGGCGGCGTCTTCGAGGACAATCAACCCCTTTTCCCGGGCCCAGTCGCTGATCAAGTCCATCTGGCAGGGCAATCCCCACGAATGCATGGGCACCACCGCGCGGGTGCGCGGGGTCAGCTTGCGCTTGGCGTCTTCCACGTCCCACGTGGCGGTTTTGGGGTCAATATCCACAAAAATCGGCACGCAGTTGAAGAAGCGCAGGGCCAGGCAGGTGGCGAAGAAGGTGTAGGAAGGCACCATGACCTCGCTGCCCGGCGGCAGGTCGAGCGCGAAGTACATGCTGGTCAGGGCGCTGGTGCCGTTGATGTGGTTTT
>JALHHX010000093.1:1848-10269 GCA_022837245.1 Lentisphaerota bacterium | reverse complement strand
CGCCCGTGTGCCGCAGGCACACAACACCGCCGCCAAAGCCATGCTCCACGGCCGGCAGAGAGGCGGCGCTGAAAGCACCCCGGCCACCAACCGATTACCACGGATCATTCCACTTGAATGCCCCATCTGGCAGTGTTAAAATCGACGGCAAAATCAACTGTGGTCCGGACGCCTAAAAACACACGAACCCAAAATAACATCATAAAAACATGTCATACACAATTCTGTTCGTAGTTATCTACATATTGCTTATGCTAGCCGTAGGGGTTTGGGGCGCCCGAAGGACCAAAACACTTGGGGACTTTTTCCTTGGCGGACGCAGTTTCGGCCCGTGGGTCACGGCGTTTGCATACGGCACCAGCTACTTCTCCGCCGTGGTGTTCATAGGATTCGCTGGCAAGTTCGGTTGGAACAACGGCCCCGAATCGCTTTCCGTGGGAATAGGCAACGCCCTAATCGGCGCCTTGCTGGCATGGCTGATACTCGGAAAACGCACGCGGCGCATGACGCACAACCTGGACGTGATGACAATGCCGGAATTCTTTTTCCGCCGCTTCGGCGTCTATTCAATGAAGCCGTTCGCAGCAATGATAATCTTCGTCTTCCTATTGCCGTACTCCGCAGGCGTGTACAAGGGTCTCGCAGAGCTGATGGTGGCGGCGTTCCCGAACGTGGAATTCAACACGGCAATCCTCATAATGGCCATTATAACAGGGGCGTACCTTATTCTCGGAGGATACTTCGCCGTGGCGATCACCGACAGCATACAAGGCGTCATAATGCTTGGTGGCAGCTTCGCCCTCGTCTACTTCATGACCCGGGCCGCCAACCCGGGGGGGACGGTGATTGAAACCATTGGCAAGGCCTCAAGCGCTTACGCGGAGCACCGGGCTGCTGGAGCGGCCAACCCGGGCCCGTGGTATTTGTTGCCTATCATCGTCTGCATGACGTCGTTCGGCTGCTGGGCTCTTCCGCAGATGGTGCACAAGTTCTACACGGTCAAAAACGAAAAGATGATCGGCCGCGGCGCAATAGTATGCGCGATCTTCGCGCTTGTGATCGGCTGCGCGGCATACTACACCGGCAGCCTCTCGCACCTTTTCTACGACAGGCTACCAGAAGTGGCGGAAGGCGTGGCCGCCCAGGACACGCTAGTCCCGGCGATGCTTGTAAACCACCTCCCACCTGCGATGCTTGGCATAATGCTCGCGTTGCTCCTCTCAGCATCGATGTCAACGCTCTCCGGGCTCATACTCGTCTCCGCATCGGCCGTGACAATAGATCTGTACAAGGGCATGGTGGATGAAAACGTATCGCACCGCACTTCCGTCACCATGATGCGCTTCCTGTGCGCCGTTTTCATCGCCCTCTCCTACTTCATCGCCACGCACCGCATCACCTTCATAGAAACGCTTATGTCGCTTTCCTGGGGTGCCGTTTCCGGTGCCTTCCTGGCACCTTTCATCTACGGATTGTTCTGGAAACGGGCAACCGGCGCGGGTGCTTTCGCGGGCATGATCTCCGGGCTGGTGACTTCCGTGATCCTTTTCTTCATCCTGCCCAAAAACCTCGCGGCAACCGGCTCCTGCATTGGAATGCTGTTGCCGTTCATGGTAGTCCCCGTCGTGAGCAAATTCACACAACCCGTTTCGCAGGAAACGGTGGCAAAAGCCTTCGCCGGAAATTAATGCTGCGGCAGAGGCCTGCCGCCCTCCAGTGCGAAGCGAACACAAAACTCTGAATGGCACCTCGCCGCGCCGGGGCTTGAAAGCGGGGTTCAGCCACGCGCCCACCCGCGTGTCAGCCTGGGGACGAGACAACCAGCTCGGAGGGGCTACGGCCTAGCTTCAGAACAATCGTGTCTATGCGGTGCTTGAGCTCATCATCCGTATCAATGCGGCCGGTGATCGTTTTGCAGGCATGCACGACCGTGGCGTGTGACTTGTCGAACGCCGACGCTATTTCGAAAAGAGAGCCGTGGGTTAGGATGCGGCACAGGAACATGGCGATCTGGCGCGGGAGCGCGATGTTCTGCGGACGCTCCTTGCTCGTCATGTCGGACATGCGCAGGCCGTAGTCATCCGCAACCACGCGCTGTATTTCGTTGAAAGAAAGCTCCGGACGCTTCTCGAGCTCAAGCGTGTCTTTAAGCACCTCACGCAGGATATCGACGGTCAGCGGCCGCTGGGAAAGCGCGGCGTAAGACACGGCGGATATTATCGCACCTTCCAACTGCCTTACATTAGAATTAATGTTCTCGGCAATAAACGTGAGAAGCGAATCGTCGAGTTTCACCGTTGAATTGCGCTGTTTGTAGCGGAGGATCGCCATGCGCGTCTCAAAGTCCGGCTTTTCAATCGAGGTCGTCAGCCCCTGCTGGAAGCGCGAGACCAGCCTCGCCTCGAGCCCGGGGATCTTGTTGAGGGGGCGGTCGCTTGTCATGATGATCTGCTTGCGGGCGTTCTGGAGGGTGTTGAAGGTGTGGAAGAACTCCTCTTGAATGCCGGCCTTGTCTGCGAGGAAGTGGATGTCGTCGATCAGCAGCACGTCCGAGCTACGGTAGCGTTTGCGGAATTCGTTTCCAGTGTTGGTGCCGATGGATTCGATGAAATCGTTGAGCATCGCCTCAGACGTTATGTAGCAGACTTTGGCCGATGGGTTTTGCGCTTGCACAGCGTGGCCAACAGCCTGCATTATGTGTGTCTTGCCAAGCCCCGTCTCGCCGTATATGAAAAGCGGGTTGTATGCGCCGCCGGGGTTCGACACCACTGCCATCGAGGCTGCATGCGCAAAGCTGTTCGACGGGCCGATGATGAAATCGGTGAACGTGTAATTGGGGTTAAGAGCCATGCCAAGGCGCGGGGCGGATGACGCCGCCGCATGGCGTTTAGCCCTGGCTCGTCTCTCTTCCTCGCCTTCCTCGTCGCCTTCGTCGAGATCCTCATCGCCGTCATCAAGATCATAGCCGCGCTTTGAATCCACTACTATGCGGATTTCGGAGACCTTGTCCCCGTTGTCAATCCTCGTGGCGTCCGTTATGTAAGGCAGGTAGTTGTTCTCAACCCACATTTTCAACATTTCGTTGTCCACCGAAACCGTCAACACCGAGCCGTCGAGCGACACGGGAGTGATCACCGCGATCCAGCGCGAAAACACATCCGCATCGAGAGACGAACTGAGCCGCGTCAAAGCGGTCTTCCAAATTTCCTGATGCATCTCCACTTCCAAAATCTCCAAAACTCAAACAGCCTCAAGACACAAGGCCGCAAAAAAAATCCAGCGAAAACCGCGTCCGTTGCACCGGACCTGTCAGTTCCGCAGAACACCTTCTCCCCGAAAGCACATGGATATTCGCATATATGGACGGATTACGGCAAGGCAAAAGAATCGCCATGTTATGAACAGGTTATCAACACCCGTTTGGGGCGCATTCAAAGACAACTGCGAATCGACCCTCAAAGGGGCGCGTTTTATCCTTCGTTTTTCCGCGGATAATGTCATTTCGATTTGCAAAGCTTTGAGTGGCAGTCATTTAAAAGCATTCATGGTTTTGTCTCTCTATTGTATGAAAATGATTTTTTCTGTTTGCAACTCATTTATCAGCAACAAGTTATAGCTTTCTCGCATATGAGAATTTGATTTTCGACAGGCTGGAGACACGAATGGTGGATAATTTTGACAGGAAGGCACGGGAAACCCCCATTGAGAAAAAATCCTCACCATGCGTAAACCGCTGAAAACAAAACAGTTGCCTTTGCACGACGTTTTTTAGATACTGTTTTTTATGAAGAAATTGACACCCCCCTGGCTCTTCTGCGGGACGGCCTCCACATGCCCCGATATTCGCTACGCCACCTCGTTCGAGACCCCCGACGAAGCCCTGGTACTGGCCACGGCGCGCAAGACAGTGCTGGTCGTCTCCGACATGGAATACGGCAGGGCGCTCGATCAAGCGCGAGGCTGCGAAGTCCACTGCCCCGCCACCCTGAAGCTGGCTTATCCGGATAGCGCAAGCCCCGCCGCATGGGCACTCGCGCTGCTCCGCAAGCGCCAAATCATAGGCGTATATGTCCCGAAAATGTTTCCATTGGGCATCGCCAAGGCGCTTGAGAAAGACGGCATCGGCGTCGACGTCGGCAGTGGAAACCCGTTCGAGAGAAAGCGCATGGTGAAGAGCCCGGAGGAAATAGCGTGCATCGCCAAAACTCAGAAGGCGGCGCGCGCGGCAATGAAAGCCGTCGGCGACGCAATCAAACAGGCACGACCAGGCAAAGGCGGCCTCCTGATGCTCGACGGCAAGGAGCTCACGTCGGAACGCGCGCGGAAGATTGTGCGCGGCGAGATCCTGGCGCGCAATTGCATCGACGAGGGCACGATAATCGCAGGCGGCACGCAAGCCGCGAATCCGCACGAAACGGGGCACGGCCCCCTCAAGACAGGCGAATGGATCGTCTGCGACATCTTCCCTCGCAACCTTGATACGGGATACTGGGGGGACATGACCCGCACGTTCATGAACGGCACGCCTGATCCAGAGCGGAAGCGCATGTACAACGCTGTGCTTAAAGCCCAGAAACTCGCGCTCTCCATAATCAGGGCCGGCATAGAAGGATCAGCCGTACACAAGGCTACTTCAGAATCCATGGTTGACGCGAATTTCGAGACATATACAGGGGACGACGGCATGGGGCGCGGCTTCATCCACTCAACCGGCCACGGGGTGGGGCTTGAGATACACGAAATGCCGCGCCTCTCTCCCAGTGGCGGCAAGCTGGAGGCGGGGATGGTCGTCTCCGTGGAACCCGGCCTGTACTACCCCGAGCTCGGCGGCGTCAGAATCGAGGACCTGGTCGTGGTGGAGGAGGACGGCGTGAGGATTCTGTGAAACAGATTGCGGGGCAGGGCGGTTTTATGATAGGATCCGTGGTTAAGAAACAGCTTCGAACTCAACGGATTCCAGGCAAGAATGATTAAATCCCCCACAGCTTTGAAAAACCGGTCGCTCCTCTCTTTGAATGACTTCTCGGACGAGGAGATGATGTGCGTCGTCGACCTCGCCATCGCTCTCAAAAAAAGGCGCGCGGAAGGCGTCCGCGGCGATTTGCTCCGCCGCAAAAACATCGCGCTTGTTTTCGAAAAAGGCTCCACACGAACGAGATGCTCGGCGACAGTCGCGGCTCTCGACGAGGGGGGTGGCGTAGAATACCTCACTCGCTCTGACACGCATTTCGGCGTGAAGGAATCCGTCAAGGACACGGCGCGCGTTCTAGGCCGAATTTTCGACGGCATCCTCTTCCGCGGTTACGCCCAGAAGACCGCAGAGCAGCTCAAGCAGTACTCCGGCGTGCCCGTGTGGAACGGCCTGACCGACGAATCGCACCCGACGCAGATCCTCGCGGATCTCATGACCATGAAAGAGGCGTTTGGCGAAATCCGAGGTAAGAAAGTCGTTTACATCGGAGACGGGCGCAACAATGTTGCCAATTCCCTCATGCTCGGATGCGCGAAAGCTGGTGTGAACTTCTTCAACTGCACCCCACGCGAACTGCTACCGTCGCGGAACATGGTTGAGGAGTCGATCCACCTTGCGGCACTGAACGGGAGCACGGTCGAGGTTGGCAGCGACCCGGCCGCCGCCGTCGAGGGTGCCAACGTCATCTACACCGATGTATGGGTATCCATGGGCGAGGAAACGAAAAAGGAGGAACGGCTGAGGCTACTGGCGCCGTACCAGGTCAACATGGAGTTGGCGGAAAGAACCGGCAACTTGGGGAAAGATCTCATTTTCATGCATTGCCTGCCCGCCTTCCACGACAACGAAACGGAGGCGTCGCGCGAGACCGGTGCGCAGGAGGTCACCGACGAGGTGTTCGAATCGAGTTTTTCAAAAGTGTTCGACGAGGCCGAGAACAGGATGCACACCATCAAGGCTCTGTTCGTCTCGGCACTGGCCGAATGACAACTTCCACACTTAACAAAACAACGGCGGGCGCGCCACTTACGCGCCGGGGAACAACATGCACATAACAGACTACAGCTGGACGGAGTTTCAGAATCTGTCGATGCCGGAGAAGGTTATCAGCCTCTCGCGCAATGACGGCACGCCATTCCACACGCTTTTCGCTCAGCAATTCAACAGGGCCAACCTCGACCGCCTGTGCCGCCTGGCGACCGAAATCCGAACCATCGCCAAAACGCGCTACGGCATGACATTTCTCCGCAGTCTGCTTGCGCACAAACGAGCCATGCTGTACTTCACGCAGCCCAGCTCGCGTACGTTCCTCTCGTTCCTGTCGGCCTGCCAGATCACGGGACTCAATGTCGGTGAAGTGCGCGACACCGCCACCTCAAGCGAGTACAAGGGCGAATCGCGCGAGGATTCCATACGCACTTTCAGCTCGTATTTCGACTTGATCATCATGCGGTCGCAGGAGAAGGGCCTAGCCGAACACATGGCATGGACCCTCTCCAACTCCGAACGCCCGATCCCCATCATAAACGCCGGCTCCGGCAAGGACCAGCATCCGACGCAGGCCCTGCTCGACATCTACACACTAAAGCGAAGCTTTGAACGCCGCGGCGGCCTGCGCGACAAAACCGTCATGTTCGTGGGAGACCTTGCACGCGGACGCACTGTGCGTTCGCTATCACAGCTTCTTATCAACTACGAAAACATCAGACAGGTATTCGTGGCGCCTGCACCGTTGCAAATCGGGCAGGACGTCCTAAACACGCTCACCTCGCACGGCGTCCAATGGGAGGTAACTTCCGACATGCACGCTCGCCTTCCAGACGTAGATGCCGTCTATATGACGCGAATGCAGGACGAGTGGGATTCCACTAAAGGAGAAAGCGCCAAGATCGACACGTCGCGTTTCAAGATCGGCGTCGAGGAAATGCGCCTCTGCAAGCCCGACGCGATCATCATGCACCCACTTCCGCGGCGCGACGAGATCTCAACGGAGGTCGACCACGATCCACGCGCTATGTACTGGCGCCAGATGCGCAATGGCATGTGGATCCGCGCCGCGCTCATCGCTTCCACTTTTGATTGTGCCGGCCGCATCGACGAATTCCACCGGGAGAACCTATAGAACATGCAGCCGATTCTCGCAAACCTCATATTCGACGCTTACAGAACATCCAGCTTCATCAACCAGGTGATAGTGCTGCTCCTCGTGGCGCTGTCGATCTACACTCTGTGGTTGATCGTTGGCAAGCTCTCAGACATCAAGATCATAGACCGGCTCAACACCAAGTTCAGCCGCCAGTACCGCGGCCGTGCGCACCCATCACAGCTTTTCGTCGAAGCCCAGGGCAAATTCGCACCCGGCATACCCATGGCCTCTATATATTCCGAGGTCATGAAGGAGTTTATGAGCATAATGCGCAAGCGCGGGATCCAGGAAACCGATTTTGTTTCGTGGCAGCCTGGAGCTATGGGTACGGCTATTTCGGAAACGGAGATGGCATCGCTGCGCGCGGTCGCTGAAGGCAACCTTTCTGAGCAGATACTGTTTATTGAATCTAAAATGTCCGTTCTCGCAACTTGCGTCACAACCGCCCCTTCACTCGGCCTGTTCGGCACCGTCTATGGCGTCATGGAGTCGTTCATGGCCATGGCACAGTCTGGCTCCGCGCTCATGGTGAAGGCCGTCGCCCCCGGCATCTCCGGCGCGCTACTGACAACAGTCGCGGGCCTGGCAATCGCCATCCCCGCGGGTTTGTTCTACAACCACATCGGCGACAAGGTGAGGTCCACAACCGTCAAGGTCGAGAACTTCACCGACGAGCTCGTCTCCGATATAGCCCGCCTGCACGTAATCCCTACTGAGGGCAAAGTTTAGAATGTCACGCCGCCACCGCAGCACCATCAGGCCCAAGGCCGAAATGAACCTCACGTCCATGATGGACTTGACGTTCCTGCTGCTTATCACGTTCATAATCACTTTCCCGCTTATCGAACAGGGTTTCGATGTTTCGCTCCCAAAAGGCAAGGCTCCACCTCTCGAGGCGGACCAGAAACCAGCGGTCGTGACGATAGACAAGGAGGGCCGCATTTTCCTCGGACAAGATTTAATTTCAACCGAAGCCCTCGCCGGGCAACTTAAAACATTGCTCGCCGATAACGCCGAACTCAAACTGATTATAAGAGGCGACACCGATGTCAACTACGGCAAGGTCGTTGATATCGCGCGTTCGGCAAACGAATTGGGCATAAAAAAACTCGCCCTCGCGACACAAGAACCATAAATGCAACCATTCAGGGAGCACCATCATGACACCCCCATACAAAAAAGGACTTAAGGTATCGCTTGCGGCACACGGCACGTTTCTGCTGCTCCTTTTTGTTTCAGGTTTTATCAATGGATGCTCCATCTTCAAAAGTGAAAGCGAGCCCATCCCGGACATCGAATTCAC
>JALHHX010000093.1:0-1841 GCA_022837245.1 Lentisphaerota bacterium | reverse complement strand
CCCGAGGACATGGTTGCCGATGCCACTGAAAACGACAAGCCTGCAGAGGAAGATGTGACTCCTCCAGAACCCGAATCATCTAAGGAGGAAGAAGACATTCCCGCCCCCCCCGAGCCCGTGGCGGAGGAAAAAAAGGAACCACCACCTGAGCCACCTAAGCAAAAAGAAAACAAAAAGGTGCCAGTGGAAAAAAGCACCAGAATGGTCGAAAAGAAACCTGCTGAGAAAAAACGCGAGATCATCCCCAACCCGCCGAAGAACGTCAAAACCGTCGAAACTCCAAAAGGCCCCGCGCTGACTGCCGCCGAGATACAGAAGCTCCTTGATATGGGAGCCACGCCCGGCGAAACCACTAGCGTTCCCGGCGAAAACGAACGCTGCCTCCTAACCATTAAGAAAGAACTTTACGGGAGGTGGATTCAACCTTCTCTAGCGAATAAAACCGTCCGCCCAGCTACGATAGAAATATCCCTTGGCGCTTCCGGCGCAGTACTGGGCAGAAAACTTATCTCTTCCTCTGGCAACAAGGAGTTGGACGACTCCGCCATGTCCGCCGCCATCGCCGTCCCTGTGTTCAAGAATCTGACTCCGGGATTCCTTAAGCAGTACAAAGCTGTAACCATCGAATTTGAAGTGAAGTAGAATTATGAGGAAAACACTATCCATTCCACTTTTCGCCTTTGCCGCCATCGTTGCTGGCCTTGCCACGTTAGAGGCAATTGCCATACCGCCGCCAAACATACCCGTCTCGCCACTTGCCCGCAAAGAACCAGACTTGCTCACGGAATATGAACGCAAGACGCTGACGATGGAACTCCAGCGCCTGACACGAGATGTAAAGGAAGGACGCCGAAACGCCGAGCAAGACCCATCGCTCGAACCGCTTAAGGCGGCCGTTGAAGCCGCCAAAAATTCAGCAGACCGCGCCCAGATCGTCGAGGCGCAGGGCGCGCTGGCAAAAGCAACGGAGGAGATCCTCAACAAACAGGAAGGCATTCCAGAAAAGATAAGGCGTCTGCTTGATGTCGGCAAACTCCTCCGCTACGACCAACAGGACAAAAAAGAGCAGCGCATCCGTAGCGGCTCTTCGGCCCGCCGCTTGGTCATCGATGGGAACACCGTCATTGAGATAGGCCCCCCTCCGGTCACGCCTATCCCGGGCGCCACTAACGCGGTGGACACTGCCAGTGCCGCAACAAACCTCCCTCCCGAGAGGATTTCCATCCTTCCGGCTAAAGACGTTTCCGCCCGCGAAACGCCGGTGAAAGCGGAGTAGCCCATTGAAGGTAAAAACCCTTTCAATAGAAGAGCAAGAGGTCCGCTTCCGGCAATCACTTAAAGTCGTGCCGTTCCGCAACGCCAGCGCGGTGATCCACCCCGGCGCCGGTCTGAACGAAATCGAAGTCGAAGTGGAGCTTCGCTACGAGGGCGTTTTCATGAAGTTCTTCCGGCGATTTTTCAAACTACGTACGAAAAAGCGCTATCTACTTGAAGGCGTCGGCAAAATCGCCTTCGAAGCCATCGACGGCAAGAAAAACTTCGAGCAACTGATCGACGAATTCGCCGAAAAGGAAAAACTCACATTCTTCGAATCGCGAGCGCTTCTTGGCCAGTACTTCCAGACCCTCACCCGCCGAGGCCTCATAGTCCCAACCGTTTCAGCTCCGCAGCCTTCAAAACCCTAAGCCGGAATTGACCCGTGGTTGGGCACGGGATTACATAATACAGCGGAGCCTGGCACCGTAATCTGGTGGTTTCGGGCACGGGATTACATAATACAGCGGAGCCCGGCACCGTAATCTGGTGGTTTCGGGCGCAAGATTACGGAGGTAGAGGCCTGC
>JALHHX010000371.1:790-2099 GCA_022837245.1 Lentisphaerota bacterium | reverse complement strand
TGAGTCTGGCACCATTGCAAAGGAGTCTGGCACCGGAGATCGGCGAAAGAGGGGAACCCTTTTTTTAGGGTGTTTTGGGTGGGAAGAGTGTCGTTGAAATGCGGGAATCCGGCAAAAACATCAGTGTGAAAGCTTGTTTAGGGCAGCTTTTTTAGAAAAAGCACAAAGCATTCGGCACGCCTGCAGGGGGAAGCGGCGTTTCAGAAGGGAATTGATTGATGTGCAGGCTAGGAGGCCTGCTTCGCGTCAGGCGGCAAGGGGATGCTCACGATGCCTTTCCGGCGGATTCGCCTGCCGATGCAGAGCCCGGATTTGGAATAGGCGTCAAGCGTGTGTGGTGCAAGGTCTTCCGAGTCGATGCTTGTTTTTAGGCGCTGGATGAAATTGCTCGACCCCAGCACGCCTCCAGCGGTGAAAAACTTCACCCTGCAACGCAGAAGCTCGAAGTCGGAGAGGCGCCTGCCCCCGGCTATCGCAGCTTTGACCTTCGCGACATCGAAATGCGAGTCGCCGGCCTTCCTTTCCGGACGCTTTTCCGCATAGATTGCGAAATCCGCCTCGATTTTACCGTCAAGCACTGATTCGTATGCGCCTATCGCCTCATCCCACTTGACTTTGCCAACGCCATAGGCATGGATGAAGAGCGAGACGAGTCCGTCCCGCGCGTCTAGGTCGTTATGCATAGTCGCCCCGAATCCAGTCCACGGGGTCGCGGCGGGGTTTTTGACGACCCCGGCGCGCACCGGGTTTAGGTCGATGTAAGCCGCAACCCGTAGCAGAGCGGCCGCGGCGTCTTCGATCAGCACGCTTTCAAAGCGGCTTCCCCAGGGCGAGTTCACGAACTCGTTGCGCTTGTTGTACTCCTTGGTGAAGCTCTCCTTGAAAGTCTTGACGAACTGCGACAAGTCGAACATGCGCGCACGGTAACGATCCTTATCTTTTTCGACTTCACATGAACGGCCGGCATCTTCCCACACCTTCCATTTGGAGAAGACCTTGTCGGCCTTATCTGCTCCGTGGAGGCAGGCGACCTTGGTGCGCAGCTCCTCATCCGGCACATGGCGTGGCGCTTCCACATGAATCAGAAGATGGAAGTGGTTGTCCATGATCCCGAAGGTGAACAAGGTCACTCCTGAGAACATGGCCGCGCGCCGTATATACCCGAGAAGGCGGCTCTTCTCGGGGTCAGTTAGCAGGAAGCGCCCTCCGGCGAGCCTGCTGTACACGTGGTAGTATCCAGCGCCGATGCTGGTAACTCTTGGTTTTCTCATGGTTTTTCCCTTTCTACATTGCTCTCAGCGGAGCCTTT
>JALHHX010000371.1:0-765 GCA_022837245.1 Lentisphaerota bacterium | reverse complement strand
ATATTAATCGGCGTAAAATGTCGCCTGCCAGGCGACATTTTCAGGTTGAATGAAATGAGTCCGGCACCGGAAATGAAACGAGTCTGGCACCATTGCGAAATGAAACGAGTCTGGCACCGATTTGAACGAGTCTGGCACCGATGTGAACGAGTCTGGCACCGCTGCGGCTTGGGGCGAAGCGCACCCAAATACATAGAGTAATAACGTTACAGACTAGGGCGGAATTACTGGGCTATGTCGTAATAACTAAACATGAGTGACGTCCTGGAGGAATGGAAATGCAGTCGATAGAAGCGGGCTTTCCGTTCATTTTAACGGATTTAGGCTCGCCAGGTGGGAAAAAAACAGCCTTGGTTCCGAATGGGACGGAGATGTCGAATAGGATGCCGTTTTCAACGACTTTCCAAGCGATGGCATACAGCCCGGCTGGAGAGTCGAAGCGCATGCGAGCATGTTTTAATGCCGATGGAAGGTCGGGACGGATTTCGACCTTGCGGAATCCAGGGGCGTCTTCGCGAGGTCGGAGTCCGCAGAGGTTGCGGTACATCCATTCGACGACAGCACCATAGGCGTAATGGTTTAAGCTTGTTCTATTGGGCCATGCTGTGCCGTCTTCGCGAATAGAGTTCCACCGTTCCCAGATGGTTGTAGCCCCCTGGTTAATCGCGTAAAGCCATCCTGGGAACCGTTCGCGGAGCAGCAAGGCGCTGGCGATTTCAGGATGTCCGTTGTCAGATAGCACGCGCAGTATTAATGGTGTCCCGA
>JALHHX010000370.1 GCA_022837245.1 Lentisphaerota bacterium | reverse complement strand
TTGCCGCGTGGGGTATCACGCGAAGGCGCGACGCCGCGAAGCTCTTGCCACGTGGGATGGATCCGCAGATTGCGCAGATGAACGCAGATTTGCTTTTGCGCGTGGTTTTTTGGAGTGCCTAGCAGACGTGCTCTTGCCACGGCTGGTGGAAGCCTGCGGGCAAGGGCCTGCCCGCAGGGAGTGATTAAAAAGCTACGAGGACGAATAGCACTGCTAGTTAGCCCCTAAAACCTAAAACATCTTTTTGCATTTCCAAGTGCATTGTGGTACAATTGTCGCTTCATTTTTCGAAAAAGCTGAACCCCAGCCCCTTTTTACATTGCGCTTTATACTTTACAACATACGCTACGGGACAGGCCGACGCATCAAGCGCGCCTGGATGGATATCCTGCGCCGCACAGACACGCACTTCGACACGATCACGAAGTTCATCAGCGAGCTGAAGCCCGACGTGGTCGGCCTGGTCGAGACCGACGGCGGCTCGTTCCGCATGCGCCGCCAGCACCAGCCAAGCCACATGGCACAGGCAATCGGGCACAAACACCACACGTTCGGCGTTAAATACAAGGCCCGCGGACTCGCGCGCCTGTTCCCCGTTTTCTCGACACAGGGCAATGCGCTCCTGACAAGCAAGGAGATCAAACGCGAGAGGTTCCACTATTTCAAACACGGCATGAAACGGCTCGTCATCGAGCTTGAGCTTGATCACGCGAACCTTTTCCTGGTACACCTTTCGCTCAGGCGCGGAGTCCGTAAACGCCAGCTCCAACACCTGCAGCAACTTGTCGCCTCAGCCAACAAACCGTGCATCGTGGCAGGCGATTTCAACGCGATCAAAGGACCCGGGGAGCTGAACGGGTTTCTCTCCGCCACCGGCCTGGAAAAGGCCAACATCGCGGACTCACCCACTTACCCGAGCTGGAATCCGTACAGGGTGCTGGATTTTGTCTGCTATTCCCCCAGCCTCAAGCTGAAATCCTGCACCGTGCCACAAGTAACCTTTTCGGACCACCTGCCGCTAGTTTGCGATTTTGAGGAAGCGGAGCAGACGCAGACGCTGGCTTCGTAGAAGGGTGTAGGGTGTAGGGTGTAGACCCTAGGCCCTAGGTGCTAGGTGCTAGCGAGGCAGAGGAGCCGTTCCGATCTTTCTGCCGCTCTGCCCACTGACCACCGACCACTACCCACTCTCTCCCCCTTGCTGCGTGTAAGTTATCCGCAGATTGCGCAGATGAACGCAGATTTGCTTTTGCCACGTGCTCTCGCCGCGTGGGGTATCACGCGAAGGCGCGACGCCGCGAAGCTCTTGACAC
>JALHHX010000369.1 GCA_022837245.1 Lentisphaerota bacterium | reverse complement strand
ATCCACCACCTCTCCCTTTTTCACGGTGCCATCCGGCGCGGCCTCTTTGATATGAGCCTTAATCACGTCGCCCACGCGCGCGTACTGCTGGTTGCGGCCCAACACCCCGATCGCCGCGGCTCGCCGGGCGCCGGTATTGTCGGCCACGTCTAAGATGGATCGTACTTGTAACATAATCTATTTCCTGCTTTAAGCGGGAGAAAACCGGCTTATCCGGCCGCCACCGGCGCCGCGCCGGAACCACGCTCCACCACCTCCACCAAACGCCAGCGCTTGGTCCGGGATAGCGGACGGGTCTCCTCCACCCGAACCCGGTCGCCCACCTTGGCTTCGCCCTTTTCGTCGTGGGCATACAGCTTTTTGTAGCCGGTGACGACTTTCTTATACTGGGGATGCGGGTAACGCCGCATGATCTCCACCGTAATCGTCTTGGCCATCTTGTTCGCAATGACCACGCCCACCCGCTGCTTGCGTTGAGCCCGACCCGGTTCCGCGGTTATCACAGTTTCAGCCATACCAAATCCTTAGGCCGCCTTGCGGCGCAGTTGCGAAATACGCGTTTCAATGCGGGCAATATCGCGCCGCAAGGTCCGCAGGCGCGCCGGCTTCTCGAGCTGGGCGCTGGCCTGCTGCAAACGCAGGTTGAATATCTCTTGCCGCCAGTTCCGCGCTTCCGCGAGCAACTCGGCCAGCGTCTTTTCCTGAATCTCTTTCCGTTGAGCCTTTTTCATAACCAAATCTACGGCGCCTCGCCTGCTCCGCGCCTCGCGTCAAACCCGGCGGTGCCGCGAAATAAACTTCGTCCGGATGGGCAGCTTCGTCGCCGCCAGGCGCAGCGACTCCCGCGCGACCGTCTCGGAGACGCCGTCCACCTCGAGAATCACGTTGGCCGGCCGAACCACCGCCACCCAGGACTCCACCGGCCCCTTGCCCTTGCCCATACGCGTTTCCAGCGGCTTCTTCGTATACGACTTCTGGGGAAAAACACGAATCCACATCTTGCCGTGCCGCTTCATATTGCGGGCGACCGCCACCCGCACGGCCTCGATTTGCTTCGTATCCAGCCAGCACCGCTCCAGCGCCATCAATCCATACTCGCCAAAAGCCACCGTGTGCCCTCGCGTCGCCAAGCCGGCGCGATTGCCGCGGTGCATTTTGCGGTACTTCACTCTCTCGGGCATCAATGGCATAATCCAGTCCTCGTATCCTTCTTAATTTGCGCCCGCCGCCGACGCCGTCGCCGGGGCTTTTTCTGCCTTCACGTCCCCCTTGCAGATCCAGCACTTGATTCCCAGCTTGCCATAAAGCGTG
>JALHHX010000092.1:8515-16889 GCA_022837245.1 Lentisphaerota bacterium | reverse complement strand
CACTTTTAAAACAGCATTTGGAACCCGCCAAAACCCCAATAAACACAAGGGGGAAAGGGGGCGGCTTGCCCGTTTCCTGACCACTATGGGATGCTAGTGTTTTTGGAATAATAGATTAAAAGTCGTCTTTATCAATGTCCGCCATTTCACCTAGCGAAGTCCTAAGGATTTCTCGCGGTGATGAGCCGTTAGCTGGCCCAACGCAGCCAAGGCGCTCCAGCTCGTCCATGATGCGAGCGGCCCTGTTGTAGCCGATGCGCAGTTGACGTTGTATGGAGGACGTCGATGCGCGGCGGGTGGAGACGATGCACTCTAGCGCCTTCGCTAGCAGCTCCGCGTCTGCGTCCTCCTCCCCTTCTTCGGCACTCTCCTCGGCGAATTCGTCGGCTGCTGACTTGACGGCGATTCTGTCGAGTTTGTTCATGACCTCCTCGATGTACATGGGCTCGCCCTGGCTCTTGTACCAATCGACCAGCGACTCGATTTCCGCGTCGGAAATATAGGTGCCCTGCGCACGCGTCATAGTGCCGTTGGGGTTGCTGAATAGCATGTCCCCGTTGCCGATCAGGTGCTCCGCGCCGCGCCCGTCCAGAATGGTTTGGCTGTCGACCCGCTGCGACACCTTGAGCGCGATGCGCCCCGGGAAGTTAGCCTTGATGAGTCCTGTGATCACATTCACCGAAGGCCGCTGCGTCGCGAGGATCATGTGGATGCCCACAGCGCGCGAAAGTTGCGCCAGGCTGACTATGCGGGGCTCGATCTCCGCCTGGGCCGACATCATAAGATCCGACATCTCGTCGACCACGATCACTATGTACGGCAGCTTGTCGGGATACTCCGCCGAGTCCTGATCATCCTCGCCGAAGAATGTGGCCTGTTTCGCGCGCTCCCTGTTGTTGAACGAAGCGATGTTCCTAACGCCGGTGCGCCTGAACATCTCAAGCCGCGTCTTCATCTCCACAATCGCCCATTGCAGCGCACCGGCGACTTTCTGGGGAGCCGTGATCACCGGCACCACGAGATGCGGCAGTTCGGCGTAGCAGGAAAATTCGACCATCTTGGGATCGACGAGTATTAAGCGCAAATCGTCCGGCGTGCGCGAAAGCATGAGGCCGGCGATTATCGAGTTCATGCAGACGCTCTTTCCGGAGCCGGTGGTGCCGGCGAGCAGCACATGCGGCATCTTCGCCAAGTCGGCGATGACGGGCCTGCCGCCCACGTCGAGCCCCAGCAGCATCGGCAACGCATATTTCTCCGTCGCTCCTTTCCACTCGGCACTGTCTGCCACCGAGCGGATCGACACCCCTGCCCTGTTCGCGTTCGGTATTTCGATGCCCATCACGTCCTTGCCCGGAATCGGCGAGAGTATGCGTATACTCTTGGCTTTGAGCGCCATCTGCAGGTCGTTCGAATAGTTTGTGATCTTTGCTACTTTCACGCCTGCCGCTGGCTTTATTTCGTAGCAAGTTATCACCGGTCCGCTCACAACGCCCGTCACATCCACGTTAATGCCGAAGTCGGCCAGCGTGCCTTCGATTATAGCCGTGTTTTCATTGATTTCAGCGAGGTTGTCCGCATGTGACAGCGGTTCGGCCGGCTGCAGGAGCCTGACGCTCGGGAGTTTGAACGAAACCTCGTCCGCGACGAACGCCGAGGCCGGCGCGGACTTCTGCATGCGGGTGCGCTTGGCCGTTGCCGCTGTCTTGCCGTCTCGCATCGGCTCCGCCTCTTCCGGGTCCGCATCATCGGCATCGCCTCGCCTGCGGGCATCGCCTCGTTTTGATGCACGTCCGAAAATCTCGGCTTCATCCTCTTCAGGGTCGATTCCCGCCTCCTCTTGCTTGGCTGCCAGCCTACGAGCCTCTTTAGCTGCCAGCTTCTCCGCCTTGGCAGCCTCGCGCGCGGCCTTCCTGAACTCGCGTTCTTCGTCGCGCTTCTCCTTTTCCTTTGCCTTGGCAGCAAGCCGACGCTCCCTCTCCTCCGCGCGCGCGGCCCGGCGTGCCTCGGCGGGGTCATCCACATTGCCACCAGCGTCTTCGAGCTTGCGTTTTACCTCGAAATCGCGAGCCTTGAGCCTGTAGAAGTATTCCATCACGTTCATCGGCCCGATTATCATCAAGATCGACACCGCGAGCAGCACTCCGAAAAAAGTGGCGCTCCCCGCAGTCCCGAGCCAGACGGAGAAGAGTTTGTCGTTGAGAAGGAAGCCGATCCCTCCCCCGGCGTTCGGCGCTATGTTAAGCCGTGGGACGGTAAGCAGTCGCATTGCGGACACATTCGCGAACTGCATTAGCGCGCAGCAGCAGAGGGTCGCCACCAGCATCCACAGCACCCTGCTGCGGAGCCGCTTGCCTCTCGCCATTAGCATCCCAGCGACGAAAAACCAGACGGGCACGAGATAGGCGCAGAGCCCCATGATAAGAAACAGCCCATATGCGTTCCATGCTCCGAACAACCCCATCCAGTTTGTGGGCCGATAGTTCGCGGGCGCCGAAATCGCAGAAACATCAGCCGCGTTGTACGACGCCAGCCCAAGAAAAGCGACAAGCGCATACCCCAATACCGGGATCGCAACTATGCGCCATACAACGTGAGGCGGCCGTTCCGCGTCTATTGCTTCTTCTTTTTGAACTCTTACCGACATGCCACTGAATAATATCCTCTTTAGAACGTATCAGAGTCTACCACATGCCGCCTCAGATGGCAAAGCCGAATTGACATGCGCGGGCGGCGTTGCTATCGTATTCGACGTCAACGGGGTTACAGGAAATATCCAGGCACGCAAAGCAGACCCCGTCTCAAGGCAGCTACGGACGAGTAGACATACACAACGAGAAAAAAAATACTAAATGAAGCGCAAAATCATAGTGGTGAACGTGGACTTTTTCGATGAACTTTCCCTCCATGGCGAATCAATGGGGCCCGAAGACGTTGAGACCCTCATTAAACAATGCAAGGAAAATGGAATGGACCGCATCACATGGCGCGCTGCCGGCTGGGGGGTTGCGGGCTACCCGACCAAGGTAATATCCACGTCCGAATCAGTGAACCTAACGGACTTCGCGCTCGTCGCCTCCCGACTCCCCGAAAACGAACGCAACCACTATGAGGAGAACTGCGGTAAACCAAGGCCGGAAACTTCCCTGCAGAGGACGCTCAAACGCATGGATCCAATCGCCACCGCCAAGGCCGCCTGCAAACGCCATGGGATCGAATTTTACATCTGGATCGACGTCATCGACGAACGCAACAGCGTGTTCCTCAACAACCACCCAGAATGCCAGGTCATGGGACGGGACGGCAAGACGCCTTGGCCCGGGCTACGAAGCTACGCCAACGCCGCTGCGGTGGAAAACGAGCTCGAATTGGTGGACGAACTCCTTGGGTACTCCCCCGATGGGCTCTACCTCAGCCTTTCGTGCCATTCGCGCCATCTCGAATTCCCAGAACCGGATGATTGGTTCGGCTTCGAGGAGCCAATAGCGGAAGCTTACAAGAAGGAAACCGGTAAAAGTCTTTTCGACATCTCAACACAAGAAGAATATGACATCTGGCACCGGATCAAAGGCGACTTTTTCACGGAGTTCCTAAGCAAAGTAAAGCGCCGCGCCGACGCCAAAAAGGCACGAGTGATGGTAGGAACGCAGTTCGGAAAGACAACCAACCTCACCTGCCCCTACTTCGAAGGCGACGTGAAATTCCGCTTCGAAACGCAATGGAAGCGCTGGGTTGACGAAGGGCTCGCGGACGCGCTAGTGCTCGCTGATTACGAATGGCCTTGGGATCGCGTGCCAACATGGATCCCCAAAGGATTCAACCCGCCGGCAGGCAAACAGGTGGCCGACATATGTGCGCCGGAGTACGTAGAATACATCGACGGCAGGGTCGAAGCGCTGATTTTCTCCAGTTGGCTATCGGCATATGCCCAACACCACAACGGTGCCTCGGCAGCCGACCTCGAAGGCGCGATGCGAATGCGCGCACAGACGCTGCTCGACACGGGGCTCGACGGCATATGCCTGCATGAGGCGCACACTTTCGAGTACTACGACGGCTTCGCGACCATCGCCGAAATGCGAGCGAACCTCGATAAGGCAAGCAAAGGCTAGAACAACAAAATGGAAGCGGTAAACTTGAACGAACCGGCGAACATAGCCACGTACCTGCGCACCCCTGGACGAGTGCGCGCGGACGCGGAGTGGTGCGGAATCTCAAGGGAATACTCCGCGCAGATAGAGGCCGCAGCGGAGGAGATGATAGGCCGCGCCGGGCGACTGGAAGACCTGGCTCGGTGCGCCGCATCGCTTTTCGACGGCACCTGGAACGAATCCGGCTGGCAGGACACGCCGCGCGATGATTCTGCGTCCGAACGCTTCTTCCTGCTCTTCCCGCTGCTCCAACACTTGCCCGTTTTACAGGAATGGTACGCCGTGCGCGGCATTCCGGAGCGCATTATGGCAGACACTCTCACTGATCTGCAAATATGGATTGATACGAATGCGGAGCGCACCGGCATGCCGGGCTTCAAGGAGGTTGGATGGCTGCGCCTCCATTTCTCGGGTCAAGTGATACGCCTTGGGAGGCTGCAGTTCCAGCCATCGAAGTACTTGTTCCCGTTCACTCCGCTTTTCAACAAAACCACTGGCGAGGTCAGGATCGCCGCGCATGGCGGACGCGCCATCACCGCAAAGGGCGTCTTCTCGGACAGCGAGGGAGCCGAGGGCAAGACCATTGAACTTGAATTCGTCGAAGATAAAGGCGAAATCACGAAGGCCCATGTCGTAAATGAAGACGGATATATAGAAACTAAGCCAGTCACATTCGAACCTGGGACTTGGGAAAAAGCCTTGAGGGAGGGCGACCCCGTTCTGGCGCTGCATATACCCGCCGGCGAGCCGCTCGACTATGAAGCATGCATGGAGTCGTACCGGATGGCGGCGGATTTTTTCCCGCGTCATTTCTGCGATACCCCGCCGCGGCTCGCCATAACATGCAGCAGCTGGCTCTTTTATCCCGGGCTTTGCGACATCCTGCCGGAGGATTCTAACATAGTCCGCTTCCAACGGACGTTCCACCGACTCCCGCTGCCGGGTGCGAAGGCGAACCAGACTTACGAACGCGTCTTCACCCCATACGGGCGCACCATAACCGAAAACCAGCTCAAAAACACGCTTCAACGCAACCTTTTCAAGCATATCCGAGCGGGCAACACACCTATCACCGGCGGGGGGCTGCTCCTGCCAATAGGCCAGTCCGCCGCACGGCGGGTTGAACCGACTACCACTGGCGATTACAGCTGCCGATTACAACTGGCGCCAAGTTTTCGGTTTATTTTCGGGTCGTAATGCAATATAATGCCAAAGATTAATTTATAACGAAGCAGACGATACGACATTATGAGAGTTCTTTCAGGAATCCAGCCATCCGGCAAACTGCATTTGGGCAATTACCTCGGTATGATGAAGCAATGCATCGACCTCCAGGTAAAGGGAGAGGCGTACATTTTCATCGCCAACTACCACGCGCTGACCACAGTCTCGGACGCAGATAAACTCCGGCAGGACACGTTAGACGTAGCGCTCGACTTCATTTCTTGCGGCCTAGACCCGAAACGCACCATCTTTTTCCGCCAAAGCGACGTCCCGGAGGTTCAGGAGCTTACTTGGCTGCTATCGATCGTGGCACCAGTAGGACTGCTGGAGCGGGCCCACTCGTACAAAGACAAGATCGCGCACGGCAAGGAAGCCACGGTCGGCCTTTTCGCATATCCAGTGCTAATGGCGGCGGACATACTCCTGTACCAGTCCGACATTGTGCCCGTCGGCAAGGACCAGAAGCAACATCTCGAAATCACACGAGACCTGGCAGTCAAGTTCAACCTCAAGTTCGGCGAAACATTCAAAATCCCCGAGCCCTACATACCCGAGGAGGTCGCGGTAGTACCCGGCACCGACGGACAGAAGATGTCAAAATCGTACAACAACACGATAGAGATTTCCGGGTCTCCGGCCGAAACAAAAAAGGCGATAATGTCGATCGTAACAGACTCCACGCCGCTTGAAGATCCAAAGAACCCCGACACTTGCACCGTCTACCAGCTTTACAAACTCCTGGCAACGCCGGAACAGGCTAATGAGATGGCGACCAAACTTCGAGCAGGCGGTTACGGCTATGGCACCGCGAAGAAGGAGCTGCTCGCATTGTTCAACGAAAAGTTCGCCGGTTTCCGTGCAAAGCGCGCGGAGCTCGCCGCCGACCCGGAAGGACTCGAAAAAGTTTTACAGGACGGTGCCGAACGCGCGCGCGTCGAAGCGCGCAAGACGCTGAAACTGGCGCGAAGGGCCGTAGGTCTGGAATAACCCCCGCATGCAAGAGCAGCTAATACCAGATGATTACAAGGTAAACCTGGAGGTTTTCGAGGGCCCTCTCGACCTCCTGCTCTATCTCATTCGCAAAAACGAACTCGACATCTACGACATACCCATCGACACCATCACCGACCAGTACATCGAGTACGTGGAGCTAATGAAAATGCTCGATCTCAACATGGCCGGCGAATTCATCGTGATGGCAGCCACGCTCTCGCTCATCAAAAGCCGGATGCTGCTACCCGTGGAGGAGCAGGGGGATGAGGAAGGCATGGAGGATGAAGGCAAGGATCCGCGTTGGGATCTCGTGAAACAGCTCGTCGCCTACAAAAAATACAAGGACGCTGCCGACAGCCTCCTTAAGCTCGAACTGCAGCAGCAGAACGTGTTCGGCCCCTCCGGCGCCAACCTCGTGCCGGAAGAGGATATGGAGGAGGAGCGCGCACTCGGCGAGGTTGGAATTTTCGACCTCATAGACGCATTCGAGCAGGTATTGGCTCGCGCGAAGATCGAGCCGATCGGCGAAATCGAGCCGATACGCTGGACTGTTTCCGACAAGATAGACATGATCCTCGGCGAGGTCTCATCGGCGCGTAGCGTGAAGTTCTCGAAACTATTCAACCCAGAATCGCCACGCGGCGAAATCATTGTGACGTTCCTCGCGCTCTTGGAGCTGCTGAGACTGCGGCAGGTAGCCGCGATTCAGGAAACGCCCTTCACAGAAATCGAAATCGCGGGAATAGACCCGGCGGCGAGCACGATACCGCGGGCGGTAATCGGAGGAACGGACCATGCAGAGCCTTTTTGAGTCCGAATCCACGAATCCCTCGATGCAGCAAATCATCTGCTCCCTAATCCTCGGTGCCGACCACCCGATCACTGCCAAAGAGATCCAGTCGATCCTGGAGGGAGTGGCCGAAGACGACCGCAAGGAAGCCGAAGAGGCGGCTAAAGAGGTCACGGACGACGAGCTCGAGGCAATGCAGACAGAAGCCGATCTAGCAAGCGAAGCGGTTCCCGGCGCAAAGCCACAGCCCGAGCACGAACCAGGAAAAGACGCCCCTGCAATTGCTGAGGAGCCTTTGGTGGCACCGCCCCCTGAGACAATCTCCGTCTCGGGCATAAAAAAGATTGTTGAAGACCTGCAAAAGACATTCCGCCAATTCAGCATCGGCATTGAACTTGTCGAAATTTCCGGAGGATACCGCTTCCAGACATCCTCAGACTGCGGCAAATGGGTTCGCAAGATGCTGAACAAAGGCAAGCCAGCGCGTCTCACACGTCCCTCCATAGAAACGCTGGCCATCATAGCGTACCGCCAGCCCGTCACGCGCTCTGAAATCGAATCCATCCGCGGCGTCAATGCGGGTCATGTGATAAAAGCCCTTATGGAAATGCAACTGGTCAGGATGATCGGGCGTAGCGACCTGCCAGGGCGACCGTTCCTATTCGGCACCACAACGGCGTTCCTCGACCATTTCGGCCTGAAAAGCCTAAAAGACCTCGAACCGATAAAGAAATGAACAAAAGCGCTTAGGCGCGAAGCATAATTACCAAAGGTAAAATGACCGAAAAGAAATTCCCGTTCGGGATTAAGACAATAGAAGCAATCGAAAAACAGACTCCGACCCCATTCCACATTTATGACGAGGCCGGAATCTCCGCCAACGCCCGCCGCCTATCCAATGCTTTCGCATGGAGCAAAGGTTTCAAAAACTATTTTGCCGTCAAAGCAACACCGACTCCGGCTATAATCTCCCTCCTCAAAAGGGAGGGGTTCGGTGCCGACTGCAGCTCAATGCCCGAACTCATCATCGCGGAGAAGTGCGGTATCATTGGCGAGAACATCATGTTCACTGCCAACGACACACCGGCAGAGGAGTTCAAAAAGGCATACGAGCTTGGCGCGATCATCAACTTCGACGACATCACTCACATCGATTACGCCGCGAACGCATGCGGCGGCCTCACCCAGCTCGTCTCCTGCCGCTACAACCCCGGCAAGG
>JALHHX010000092.1:0-8494 GCA_022837245.1 Lentisphaerota bacterium | reverse complement strand
GGAACGCCATAATCGGCTCGCCCGAGGAGGCAAAATACGGTTTCACCCATGACCAGATCATCAAAGGCTACCGTCTCCTAAAAGCCAAGGGCGCAAAGCGCTTCGGCATCCATACAATGGTTGCCTCGAACGAACTAAAAGCCGATTATTTTGTGGAAACCGCGAACATCCTTTTCCGCCTCGTTACGGAAATTTCAAAAGAAATCGGCATAACATTCGAATTCATCAACCTAGGAGGTGGCATAGGGATACCTTACAAGCCAGAGCAGGACGCGGTTGACCTGGAGGCCGTCGGTCGCGGCGTTCAAAAAGCCTGCGCCGACATCCTGGTCGCAGCCGGACACCCCGAGCCAAAGATTTTCATGGAGTGTGGACGCATGATTACAGGTCCCAGTGGATGGCTCGTGTCGCGCGTGCGCCACATCAAGAAGACGTACAAGAACTACGCCGGACTCGACGCCTGCATGGCGAACCTGATGCGCCCCGCGCTTTACGGCGCATACCACCATATAACAGTGATTGGAAAAGAAGACGCGCCGCGCGACACGATGTACGACGTCACTGGTTCGCTCTGTGAAAACAATGACAAATTCGCAATCAACCGCATGCTTCCGGAACTGGAGCGCGGCGACATCGTCGTGATCCACGACACCGGTGCCCACGGCCACGCGATGGGCTTCAACTACAACGGCAAGCTTAGATCATCCGAATGGATCGTACGCGCCGATGGCAACCCTGAGATGATCAGGCGCGCCGAGACCATTGACGACTATTTCGCAACGCTCGATTTCTGCCAGACGGCAGATAGACAATGACAAACGCGGGGAGTTCCTTAAAAAAATGAAATGCCCGTATTGTCGCGGTGATGAATCTTGGCGCATGAAACAGCCACACTGGATGAAGTTCACTCCTGGCCCCATGCGCAATATGCGCTGTAGCAACTGCGGTGCCGAATTCACAAAATGGTTCTTGTTCTTTCCGTTGCGCGGCGACTCAACGCGAAAGCTACTTCGCATTTGGCATGTGATCCTGCTCTTCGGAGGCGGTATCGCAGTGGGGTTCCTCATCCCGACGGCGTGCCGGTTTTTCACTAGTCCGTAATTATGAGCGCGAACATCGGAAAAGACTTGTCCTTTTTCAAATGCACGCGGTGCGGCGCATGCTGCCGCATCCCAGGCTACGTGTTTCTGAAGGACGATGAGCTCGAGAAGATCGCCGGGTTTCTCGAGCTTTCAGTCGATGAATTCACTGAGAAGTTCTGCAACATCTCGACGGATCGCCGCGGACTCGTTCTCAAGTGCAACGACAATGATTCGTGCATCATGCTCGATACGTCGAATCGATGCGTAATCCACGAGGCAAAGCCTGCTCAATGCAGCGGATTTCCACACTCGTGGCGCAACCCCGACTCCGACGCCGTCTGCCCCGCCATGCGGCGTTGACATACGCAAGCCAAAACGATCAACCGCCATTTCACACTCACTTGGCACAAGCCAAAAATCCTTTCCGCCCTACTGGCGTGCTCAATCATCGCCGTAGCCGCTCAGGGCACTGAAATAGCTTTAACCTACGATTTCCAGTTTCCGTCAATTCTGGATCTCGGCGAATCATGCCGCGTTACCGTGCCCGATTGCGATCATACATCAAGCACCGGGAAACCAGTCCTCCCCTTCCGAACCGCGCGCATCCTTCTCCCCAATGGTTCTGAAGTCGAATCCGTGCGCGCCGAATTTCCAGAATTCGGACAAACGATCCCGCTCCCCTGCCCCGTCGAACACGGACGCACCCCGCTGCCGCTAGGCATCCCCAGTACAACGAATAGCAGCGAAGCTCCCGACAACACCATATACGCCGCAGACACCCCCTACCCGTCCGGACACGTGGAGTTCCTGTCCGTCCAACGCCTTCATGGCCGCGACATCGCGCTCGTGCGCATTTTCCCCGCGCGTTACAACCCCATACAGTCGACACTTGTGTTTCATTCGCGGATCAGGGTTGTTGTTTCGGTCAAATTTCATGCTCAAAACTTCACGACGCTGATGGCCACGTCAAGCGTCCCACACGATCGGCTTGATAATGTCATGAAATTCGTCGACAACCCAGAGCCTCTCGCACCGGTCCAAGTTACCACAATGGCGGAAGCGTCCGAAAATGTCGACTATCTGCTCGTCACTACGGCCGCGCTGACCAACGCATTCCGCCCTCTCGCAGAACATAAGGCAACCCTTGGGCTTTCCGTAAAGATCACAGCGATTGAAGAGATCCCCATCGCGTGGCAGGGTGCGGACTCTGCCACTTCACTGCGTCATTACATCGCAAACGCATACACGAACTGGAAAACGACCTACGTGCTACTCGGAGGCGACGCCGGCGTGGTACCGCACCGCAACGCTTTTGCCAGCGTAAATTCTGTCACCGGCAACATCCCCTGCGACCTATATTTCGCCTGCCTCGATGGCTCTTGGAATTCGGATGATGATGACTGGTGGGGAGAGCCGACAGACGGAGAAGGTGGCGGCGACGTGGATTTGCTGGCGGAGGTGTATGTAGGCCGCGCACCGGTCTCCACACCTGAGGAAACGGAACGCTTTGTGGAAAAATCAATTCGATACGAGCTTGACGTCCACGCAAACGCTGACCACGCGCTGCTCGCAGGTGAGTACATGGGGGACTTCATCCATGGTGGCGCCATGCTCGACGGGCTTCTGCCATCGCTTGCAAAATACGAAGTAGAGTGGCTCGACGACCGTCCGGCAAATTCTAACGCCTGGACAGGCATCGACGCGATCACGGCACTTAACTCCTCACCACACATCGTAGCGCATTCCGGTCACACGAGCGCGCTCCAGGCGATGAGGATGTCCACAACCGAACTCGCAGCTCTGACCAACTCGTCCCCGTTCATTATGGCAAGCATCGGGTGCAACGCCGGCGATTTCGCCTATTATGGCGGCGATTCTTTCGCGGAGGCGATCACGACCAGTTCCTCCGCAGGCGCCACCGCCGCGATCATGAACACGGATCTTGGCTGGTACGGGAACTCCGTCGGAGCCGAAAACATGTTCAGCGCCGAGTTCCTAGCGCGCTTCTTCAAACATCTTATGGTACTTGACGAAAGGCATATCGGCGTGGCGCATGCACGATCCCGAGAGGAAATGATAGGTAGCGTTGAAGACCGCGGCGACACGGTGTACCGCTGGTGCTACTACACCGCGACACTGTTTGGAGATCCGCACATGCGGCTGCAACGCGATCCGCTTGCGCTTGCACCTGAAACAGGTTTTGCCGCCTACGGCTATGCTGGCGGCCCGTTCTCCCCGGCCTCAAAAGAATACACGATCTCCAACACTGGCACGGGCCTCCTCGAATGGGCCGTCTCGGTCTCTGACGATTGGCTTGAGGTCACACCTGCCTCTGGCACCCTTCTGCCAGGTGCTACAACGTCGTTCGTCGCCGGCTTCGCTCTATCGGCAGGCGAGCTGCAACCCGGCGAGTATCCTGGATCGATTACGGTTTCCAACACGTTTACGGGACACGAAGCCTCCTTTTCCGTTCCGCTTTCTCTTTCTGGAAACATCTCATTCAAAACAGCCGCATTGACAGAGATAGAAGATATCGGGTCTAGCGCAGTCCTTACGGTCATGCGAAACTGGCACACGAACACATGGGCGAGCGTCGGAGTCGCGACTGCAAACATCACTGCGACAGCAGGCTCAGACTATATCGCCACGACAGGCACCATCGAATTCCTTCCTGGAGAAACGGAAAAGCAGATTTCAATACCGATTCTGGATGACTTCAAACCAGAGATCGACGAAACTTTCTCTGTCGCCCTTTCCAACCCCGCTGGAATCAACGCATACCTCGCGCCTCCTTCCAACGCAATCGTAACCATCCGCTGCAACGAATGGCACACCCATTTCGCCATTTCAGCACCGGCAACCGAACAGCGAGTAGGCGAACCATTCGCCATCGCCGCTACAGCTCTGACTGCCACTGGCAATCTGTACACGAACTTCAATGGCGCATGCAATCTACACGCAACTGCCGGCGGCTCAGTGGTCGCCGAAATCACAAACGCCACCACGCGTTTCGAGTACCCGCTCCGCACGTACAGTGCCCGTTCGCGCACACAGGTGATTTACACTCCTGAGGAAGTTGGCGGTCCAGGGCTTATCATGGCTTTGCCGCTTAAGCTCGGCTCCTACCATGGCATCCCACTCTCCAATTGGACAGTCAGACTTAAGCACACTCCCCTAACCCACTACGGTACAACAGCACATTGGGAATCAGAAGGATGGATCGTCGTCCTGCAGACAAACACTACCTTTCAAAGCTCCATGTGGCAGAGTCAAGACCTCGCCACACCGTTTTCATACGACGGAACAAGCCACCTGATGGTCGACTTCAGCTTCAACAATGCGGCAGCAAGCGATGTTTCCGGACTAACCTTCTGGGCTACAACGCCAACAAACCGCAGCCTGGTATTCGCCACGAACAACAGCATATACGGGGATCCTCTTCTGTGGGGCGAGGCAATGTCCGCAGGCTATCTGGCAAATGGAGTTCCAGCGCTTCAATTCGTACGGTTCAAGGAAATTCCGCTTGAGCCGTCGGCAACCGGGGCTTTTGCAAATGGCTCGTGGACAGGACAAACATTGGTTTTAGATGTCGGCTCGAACGTATGTTTTCGAATAGACGACGGAGCTGGACATTCTGGGATCAGCAAAACATTCGACGTTTCGTGGCGGAGTTTAGCCGAATACATGGAGCTTTATGGCCTGCCATCAGACGGTTCTGCCAACTATATAGACACCGATGGAGACACATTTTCGAACTTCGAAGAATGGATAGCAGGCACCGATCCAACCGACTACGAGTCACTACTTCAAATAGACGCGTTTGAAGTTTCCACCAATGGTGAATCTAGATTGCGTTGGAGCAGCATCCCAGGCAAGCTATATCAAGTCGAAAGCTCTGAATCCATTGATGGAACCGAATTGTTCAAAGTGTGGGCTACCAATATACTAGGGCGCGGGCAGAGCACCGAAATTATCGACACCCGTCCCGCGCCATTGAAATCCCGATTCCACCGCGTACGAATTGTGGAATGATTGCTCAAAACCACAAGTACAGCTATTTGCTATTCAGGATCTTTACTTTTAGTCTTTAAGTAGTCGCGAACCGGCGTGGAGCCAAACAGAAGATCTTCAAGTACAGCTTGTCCATTACGAAAGCGGATTTTTGCATATACACCATCTGCCATGGCACGGTTGTATGCTCTTTCAGCCTCTGGAGCCAGTTTCTCCGGCATATAGTAACGTTCAAAAGGAAGGCGTGTTAATGAGATGCCAATTTTTCCGCTATTTCGTTTCTCCACAGCGCCCCATCTGTTAGTCACTGGAGGATCTGTAGGAACCATCTCTGGCCAAGAGGTTCTGATGCGAGCTTTGACGGAGAGTGGGTTGTCGGGCTTTTCCAAATGAACAGAATCTATTACCGCAACAGAGTTTTCGTTTGTTTTAAAGCTTATCCAAATCGCCTTGCCGGTGGACCATTGTCCTCTATCCGGCCCATCGACAACAACACTATTTAGATCCTTGAACCTAAGATCAACGTAACGGCCCATGAATGGGTCCACAGGATCTACAGGAGCAGTTTGCAATAGACATACCGCACCATGGCGTAGAGTGAGCTCGCGGCTGATCAACATCCAGGCAGGAACTAAAATCTGAGCCAAAATCCCAATTGTTATGAGCAGGATAAAAATACGTTTTTTCATGCTGACCTCCTAATGCGGCGTGATGCTATACTGTTGGCTGCAACAAAGAGAATGCCGCAAATCACAAAGGCAGTGCCACGGGCTGTAAAAGAGAAGTCGGAGGTGAAGAATTTTCCCAAAACAATAGCGAGAAAAATGAACACGCCTCCGTTTATCAGGCGTAGTTGCCGATCAATCAGTCCCGCAGTCATCGTGGTTAGGGAAATCAGACACAGAAAAGCTGTTGTAACAAGCGAGACGAACACTTCGCCGTCAAAGCGGGCGGCTATTGAGTATAGTATAATCACGACTAATGGAGCGGCGCCCCACAGAATCTGATTGAACTTTAGAATAGTCGGTGGGACTCTGGAGCCGCCACTCTTACGCCACTTGCGACGGAGCAAAACTCCCAGTACTATGGTCAACAATGGCAAACCGAACGCAAGGACAAAATCAAATACCATCTGCCATGAATGGCTTATTCTATTGGCACTCCAATATTCCCAGCCAACATCTTCCCAAGGCCATTGGAAAGTGAGGAGGTAAAGCACTACAGCATTGCCGCAAAGCCCAAGTGTGCGCATCGGGGAGTTCCATTGAGAGTCACGTTGGTCTTCAATAAGCAAACCGCCCAGATAAAGAGAAGCAAAAGCACTTGTATAGATTACAGTCCATAGTCCCGGAAGAGCCTTTTCAAGAGTAAACCCTAGAGCTGCGACCGAAATCAATGCCGTCAGCCAAATGATAAGTGCGAAACGCGAACCTTCAGGAGCTTGCTGACGTATTGTTCGGAAAGCAGGAAACGCAAGCAAAACAAGCAGCCAGTATAGCTGCGAGTTGTCACCCATCTCGGCATTAATGCATACCCACGAGAAAAGCAGAGCAAAGTAGCCTATGGCGGGGAACACGGCTAGAGTGGCGTATAACACAGGCAACGTTAAAATAGCCCAGGTCATCACGAAGTTATCTGCGCTACCAGATATTTGGTAGGTTTGCGAGATAATTGCAATGGCAGATCCAATGGAAAGCGTCCATATAATTCCAAGAGGCTCTTGTAATGGACGTGTGTTTTGATTTTTGAATCGGCTTACAACCCAGACGAATATTGACATTAAAAGAGGGATAAAGGCAATTAATGTACGCATTGGGCGCGAGAGCCAATCCCAGTTTGCAGCTAAAAGCAATATTATACCCATGCCAATAAGAAGAGCGCCTAAAGAAAGGAACAGAATGGTCCGCAGGGAAGTGTTCCTGCCCTGCATAAATTGCGCATAGCGATTTTCGATCTGCTGAAGAGCGCTTGCCGAGATGATTCCTTCATTGTGCCATTCCCGAGCTTCTCGGAGAAGTATCTCGCAGTGATTGCGTTTCATAGTGTGATCCTTAATTACGGATTTAATAACGTCGCAAAACCATTGTAGCACGAATTATTATGCAGAGTTGTAGCGCTAGTTGCAATCAAATTTCTTAGGTTTGTGGCAAGCCAAGCGAGACTTACATGCAGGAAATCGCCAAAAAAAGAGCGGACGTTTCCGTCCGCTCCTTCGAAACGCAAGCTTTAAGTCTTGACGTTGACTAGTATCAGCTTATACCAGTTACTTATCGTCTAGCGCCGCGCAGCCAGGAAGTTCCTTGCCTTCAAGAAACTCGAGAGAAGCACCACCACCAGTTGAGATATGGCTCATTTCGTCGTCGAGCCCGGACTTCTTGACAGCGCTGACCGAATCACCGCCGCCAATGATAGAGATGCCACCGTTAGCCTTGATCTTGGCTACGGCCTCGCAAACACCGAACGTGCCTTTGGCGAAAGCCGGCATTTCGAAGCAGCCCATAGGGCCGTTCCATACAACCGTCTTTGCATCTTTGATTGCCTCGGCGTATTTCTTAGTCGTCTCCGGGCCGATATCAAGCGCCATCCAGCCTGCGGGGATGTCGTTGCCGACGATCTTCGTGTTGGCGGCTGCGTCGAACTTATCGGCGGCAACGTTATCGACCGGCAGCATGAACTTCACACCGCGCTCTTTCGCCTTCGCGATCATATCTTTTGCGTACTCGAGCTGGTCGAGCTCGCAAAGCGAGTTGCCGACGTCATGTCCTTGCGCTTTCAGGAAAGTGTATGCCATGCCGCCGCCGATGATCAGCGTATCGACTTTGGAGAGCAAGTTTTTGACAACCGCGAGTTTGTCCGACACCTTTGCACCACCCAGGATAGCCGCAAACGGGCGTTTCGGATTCTCGACGGCATTGCCAAGGTATTCAAGTTCCTTTTCCATGAGAAATCCAGCGACGCATGCGCCACCCTTGGCCTTCATGTACTTGCAAATCGAGGCGGTGGAGGCATGGTCGCGGTGTGCAGTCCCAAAAGCGTCATTTACGTAAATATCACCATAGGAGGCGAGCTTCTCGGCCATCGACTGTTTAGCGGTTTTGAGATCTGCCTTGATTTTGGCGTATTTCTCATCGCTCTGGCCTTCCTTCTGCTTTACCTTGCCTTCTTCAGCCAAGTAGAAGCGGGTGTTTTCGAGCATGAGCACCTCTCCAGGACCGAGGGCTTCAGCCTTAGCCTTGGCATCGAGTGCATCAGGGGCGAATTCAACTGGTTGCGCGAGGCAGTTCGCGAGACGCTCAGCGACGGGACGAAGTGAATACGCCATGTCCGGCTTTCCGTCAGGGCGTCCAAGATGTGACATGAGAACTAGGCTCGCGCCATGTTCCAGAATAAACTTTATGGAT
>JALHHX010000368.1 GCA_022837245.1 Lentisphaerota bacterium | reverse complement strand
CCCTGTCCATACGGTGTATGTGAGTGAGTTTTTCATGGACCGCTACGAGGTGACCAAAGCACTGTGGGACACGGTGAAGGCCTACAATGGGGGCAATGGCTACAGCTATGAAAATGCCGGGGCGGGAAAAGCTGCGAACCACCCGGTGCATTCGGTCAACTGGCGGGATTGCGTGAAGTGGTGTAATGCGCGGAGCCAGCGGGAAGGGCGGACGCCTTGCTATTACAACGACGCTGGATTGACGAGCGTATATAAGTCCGGGATAAATGCTCCCTTCGTGAAATGGAATGCGAACGGCTACCGGTTGCCGACGGAGGCGGAGTGGGAAAAGGCGGCGCGGGGAGGGGCAAGCGGGCAGCGATTTCTGTGGGGCAATACCATTTCGTGGAGCCAGGCGAACTACCGCGCGTTTCCCTTGTCAGCGGGAGGCTACGTTTACGACATCAACGCCACAGCCGGCTATACCCCTGCGTTCAATGATGGGGTTGCCCCCTATACCAGTCCCGTCGGCAGCTTTGCGGCAAACGGGTATGGCTTGCATGACATGGCCGGAAACGTGTGGGAATGGTGTTGGGATTGGTACGGAAACTACGCGGCTGGCTCTCAGAACGATCCCACGGGTCCCGCGACCGGAACGTGCCGCACATTTCGCGGCGGCAGTTGGTTTAGTGACGCTCGGGATGCCCGATGTGCGCAGCGCTACGGCTTCGATCCATCCGGCAAATTTGATACTTTTGGCTTTCGAACGGTCATTTCCGCCTGCCAGCCCTGACTTGGGCCATATCTGAATTAACCGGCGCTGGCCGGAGGCCAAAGCCTGCCTAAGCGGGTTCTTTGTCCTCCTCCCGTTCCGCTTTCTCGATGCCCAGCTTCTCCATTAATTCGTAGAGGGTGGGCCGGCTGATTCCCATTTCGGCAGCGGCGGGCGCGATTCTGCCGCCATGCTTCCGCAGCGCCCGTTGAACGACTTCACGCTCGACGGCTTCCCGCGCGTCTTTGAGGTTCAGGTTAACCGTGCGGGCCGGGCTCTCCAATTCCAGGTCCGCCGCGGATATTCGCTTGCCTTCTGCCATAATGACGGCGCGCTTGATACGGTTCTCGAGTTCACGCACGTTGCCCGGCCAGGAATGGGCCAGAATGGCCCGAAGCGCATCCTGGCTGAAGCTGATTCCCTCTTTCTCATTGGCCACAGTGCTGCGTCGCAGGAATTCCTGCGCCAACAGGCGGATATCGCCTTCCCGATCGCGCAACGGGGGCAGGTGAATAACCACAACTGCCAGGCGGTAATACAGGTCTTCCCGGAACCGCTCGGTGCTGATCGC
>JALHHX010000367.1 GCA_022837245.1 Lentisphaerota bacterium | reverse complement strand
ACTTTTCAAACAGGCGTTCTCGTTTAGGTACTTTACCAAAAAAACAAATAAAACCGAGAGTTCAACTTTACTGCAAAACTTTAATAAACACCCATTTTCCACCACAAAATTTCACAAATTTGCAAATGGTTCAAAATGTCAATAAACACATGCGCACCAGCATTTTCAAGGCTTCGCCAACCATTTCAAATTCCTCATTCAAAAGCCCGTTTTTGCGTTTCGGGACCAAAAGGTCAAGGGTTCAAATCCCTTCACCCCGACCACTTCTAAAGTGAAGATAATCAAGCACTTACGAAAGTGCAAAGAACGAAAGCCGGAGTTGAACTCCGGGTCTTTTCTGTTGTTTATCTGGCATGTTTTGCTAGGCGCGGGGGATGGTCATGCTGGCGACGACCGCGGAGCTGGCCGTGTTTTTTGGCCGTCGACGGTGGCTCTGGGCCGTCCCTCACCCCTCTAGGAAGTCAACGCGATCCAAGCTCGGCACAACCCAGTCGGCCAGCGTTGTGTCCTGTGGGAACGCTTCTGGACGTGCCAAAGCAATCACCTTGGCCCTCGCACCTTTGGCGGCCAAGATGCCGACGGCGGAGTCTTCGACGACGACGGTCGCGCCTGGCGGCGTCCCGAGTCGCTCCAGCGCGAGCTGATAGCAGAGCGGATCGGGCTTGCCCCGGGGCAGGCCGCTAGTGCTCTGGATGAACGCTGCCTTGTCGAGGAAATTCCCGCAGGCACTCATGGCAGCGGCCTTGCGGATCGCCTCCTCTCGTGAGCCTGAGACGATGGCCACTGGAACCCGATCCGCCATTCGGAGAAAGAACTCGATGCTCTCCGGGATGGCGAAGTCATCACTCAATTTGATCCGTTCGGTGGTCGCCTGTTCCAAGGCGACGAGATCGTCGAAGTTTCTTTCTTCGATCGCGAATATCCGCATGACGTCGCGCATTACGTCCTTGCCGTTGCGTCCGTAGCAGAACCGGGAGGCCTCCTCGAAGGAGATCATCTTCCCGAAATGCGCGAAGATCGCCTGGTTAGCCATTGCCCAGCATTTTTCGGTGTCGAAAAGCACCCCGTCGAAATCGAAGAGGAAAGCAGCGACTTCGCAGGAGAGCTCAGTGGTGTCGTCGCCGGTTGCAATGCTGTGTGGAAGGATCATGGCAGGAGAAGGGGATGTGAAAAAATGGCCATGATAGCGCATCGCGTGATACCGTGCAAGCCTGCGTCATAATTGACAGGGATTCCAAATCATCTCTCCTCGCGCGTACCTCCCACATCCATTGAGTTTGCTTCGGCCCATGAGTAGTGGCACAACCGCCTCCAAAGCAGGCGG
>JALHHX010000366.1 GCA_022837245.1 Lentisphaerota bacterium | reverse complement strand
GGGTAACGAGGATCAAATCCACCCCTCCCGAACGATCGCCCGCCGCCGCCGCCGCGCGATTAAACTCATTCAGCAGGCGCACGGCCGCGGCGATTTCCGCCGCCGCACCCTCCCCCTGCACACGGCACGGCGCGAGAATGAGCTCCAGCGCCGGATGACGCCGCTCGACCACGTGCAGCACATCGCGCAGGGCGGCGCCGGTGGGCGAGGTGGCCACCCCAATGCGCAGGGGATACCGCGGCAGCGGACGCTTCCGCTCCGGCGCAAACAACCCCTCGGCTTTGAGCTTCTGCTTGAGTTTCTCAAAAGCCGCCTGCAGCGCCCCAACGCCCTGCAACTCGACTTTCATCACCCGCAACTGGTACTGCCCGCGCGGCTCATAAACCGTGACCTCACCCCGCAGGTTGACTTTCCGGCCATCCTGCACCAGCGCGCGATCCGCCTGCGTCTCCCCCCGAAACAGCACACAACTCAACTGTGCGCCGGCGTCCTTAAGCGTGAAGTAGATATGCCCCGAACTTTGCAACCGCCGGTTCGTGATCTCGCCCGTCACCCAGACCTCCCCAACTTGCTGCTCCAGCAAACGCCGGACCTGCCACGTCAGTTCGCTGACGGTCAGCACCTTGCGGGCGGGCTCCGACGGAAACAGCCCGTCAAACTCCCACTGGGATTTGGAGATCCGGGCCATTGTTAACGCGCGGCAGCCCCGCCGCGGCAGCAGCCACCCGCCAACGGTCCGATGGTCAGCGGGTTTTCCCGTGGCTGATCCTTATTCAACGCCGGCCGGCGGGCGGGCGTTCCCGGCCGAAACAAGGCGGCATTCCATCTCGGCCTCATAACGAACAGGATACGCGTTGGATGCTTTGGGCGCGCCCGGTTTGCTCCTCGATTTCAACCACCGCCCCCTGCAAAAGAACCCGCGCCTTCGCCACCTCGAACCGCTGCGGCATGCTGGTTAAAAACCGTTGAATGACCGGTTCAATCTCGCGCCCCAGCACGCTTTCATGCGGGCCGGTGAAGCCGCCGTCAGATAGAAACGCCGTCCCGCCGGGGAAGATTTGCTCGTCGGCGGTTTGAACATGCGTATGGGTGCCGATCACCGCGCTCACCTGCCCATCCAGCATTCGCGCCAGCGCGATCTTCTCCGACGTCGCCTCGGCATGAAAATCTACGATTCTATATTTAAGTTATTTGTGGAGCACTGCTCAATAACTGAATTAGAAATAAGTAAAAAACACAAAGAAGGATACAGATTTAATTTCATTAATGATATTTCACATTTAAAAACAAGATAACATGCGTAAATATCGTCGTTCTCATGAAAA
>JALHHX010000365.1 GCA_022837245.1 Lentisphaerota bacterium | reverse complement strand
CTCCCATGGAAGAGCGCCAGATTGCCGGGTGGCGGTTCGAGCCCGGCCTGCCGCAGGCGCGCCCGGTCCGGCTGGCTGATTCGCTTCCGCTCCGCCAAATCGAGCTGGTCATTGTGATCCACGTCATACTTGGCTACGGTCTCCCGCAATAACACCTTTTGTTTCTCCGTCCAGCGGCCGCTGTGGAGCTCGGCCGCCAGGTCGCGCCGCCAGACCGGTTCCGCCCGCCGGCCAAACAGGTAATCCGACATGAGCCCCAGGAGAAAGGCCGCGGTGCAAATCGCCAGCGTGGGCACCATGTCCAGCCGCGTCAAGCAGGCCAGCGCCAGGCTCGCCAAAATCCAAAGCGCAAAGAGAATCAGCAGCCCCGCCGGCACCAGCCGCCAGTCCACCGAGCCCGGCTCGTTCACGGACCGCAGTTGGGTCGTGAACTGAAAGATCACAAACGCCGCCAGCGTGACCGTGATCAGCAGCGCAAAAACAGCATCGCTCACAAAAGGCCGGCGCAGGAAGAAATTGCTGAAGCCCCCCACCGCGTAGGCGGCCACCACCCCGGCGGCGAAGATGCCGACCGCCGACAGGTCAGTTTTGCCATAGCTGTCAAACGTCATCCGGCTGGCAATCAACGCCGCCACCAGGTTCACATACGTCAGCACCGCCAGCGCCGCCGCCAGACCCACATACTTCGCCAGCAAAAACTGCGCCCGCCGCACGGGCTTGGACAGCACCGCCAGCGCCGTGCCCGTGTGAATCTCCCGCGCCAGCGAAGCCGAGGCGCTCAACACCGCCCCCAGCAACCCCGCCAGCAGCATCACCGCCAGCGTGCTGTTCTTGACCAGCCGTGGTTCGTCCCCAAACGCAAAATAGTAGGGCGTCGCCAGGAAGATCTCAAAGGCCGCCGAACAGGTCATCAGCAGCAGAAAAATCGGCTGCCGGACCAGCTCCATAAACCCGTTGGACGCTATGGTGACGAACTGTCGCATCAGTCTTAATCAGTCGCCCATTCTAACCTTTTGGCATATTAACGCAAATGCTTCTTGAGCCCCGGTTTCATGCCTTCATCCCTGGGGGCGCCCCGGTTTCTTCCGGTTCCGCAAAACCGGGGAGGGCGAGCTTCCAATTTCGGGTTCATCCGGGAAGTTTGGGCATGGCAGGATATTTCGGGTTGCCGGGACGCACTGATGTCCGCCTGGGAGCACCGCCCGAACGCACTGTCCCTGGCGACTCGGAGCGTGGAATCGGCCCCCCGTGGCGTCCCGGCCGCCATGTAGTCCCGCTCCACGAGCGCGGCGTCGACGCCGTCGGGAACCACGAATTCGGAGTCGG
>JALHHX010000091.1 GCA_022837245.1 Lentisphaerota bacterium | reverse complement strand
AGGCCGGCGCTGGGATATTGTGTTCAACAGGTTCGCGTCTAGATACACATGGGGGCTTCGCAAAGTGGGTGACAACCGCCTGATATGCGGTCTGGTGGTTTTGGCGTCGATCCTGCTGTTCGCATTCACTTTGAAGGTCGGCACAAAGGGGGTCGGGTTCAACTTGGTCGAGCTCGACGACTGGGGGCGCGTGGCGGTGCGCGTCGAGATGCCCGTCTACTACGACCTGGAGCGCACCACCGCGACCGTTCAGGAAATCGCGTCAATGGCGGCAGATCTGCCCGATCTCGATTACTCGCTCGTAACCGTCGGGCAGGCGAGCGCGACGGGCGGCCAGGCCAGCGAGGGAGTGTACCTGGGCATGGTCGAACTAGTCTTCAAATCCGTGTATGAACGCGATTGGAAGCTCGAGGACGTGATCACCACTTTGCGCGAACGGTACCGGGACTATCCTGACGCCCTCATCACGGTGACCTCCGCCGGCATGTTCGGCGGATCCTCAAGCACGCTCCAGATGTCGCTGAGCGGAACCGACCTTGACGAGCTCGCAGAGCGCGCGCGCATGCTCAAGGCCGATTTCCTCACGCAGCCCGGCGTGGCGGATATGGACATGACGATGCGCGACACCAAGCCGCAGATCAAGGTCACGCCCAAACGCGCTGTCCTGGCGGATATGGGGATAAGCCCGACAACGCTGGGCACGATAGTCCGCGGCAACGCCGACGGTCTCGAAGTGGCCGATTTCAAGGAAGGCGACCGCACCATCGATATCCGCGTCAAGCTCAAGGAGAGGCCGGGGGTTGAAGTGGTGGCGGGCAACGCGCTTCCCGGTAAAGACGGCCTGCCGATTCCGCTCTCGGCAGTGGCGGATGTGGAGCACTCCAGCACGCAGATCATGATATACCGCGTTGATAAACAGCGCACCGTCCGCTTCGTGGGCAATGAAACCCCCGGCTATGCGGCCGGCACGGTCATGAATGAGATGAAGGCGCGCGCGGAGGAACTCGGGGCCACCGAGGGCGAGGGCTACGAGATACTCGACTCGGGCATGTCGGAAATGCTCAACGAATCCCTTGCAGACTTCTCGGAGGCCATATTGCTTTCCGTTGTTCTCACGTTCTTGACGCTGTCGGCGGTGCTCGAGAGCTTCACCCGTCCGTTTATAGTGGGCCTCACACTGCCGTTGGGCCTCATAGGCGTGATCTGGGCCGTCAAGTTCACGGGCATGAACGTGTCGATATTCGTGCTGCTCGGCGTCGTGATGCTCATCGGCGTGGTGGTGAACGCCGCCATTCTTATTGTGGACAGGATGGGGCAGTTGATAGACGGGGGCCGGCCGCGGCGCGAGGCAATGTATGAGGCTGTGTATCAGATGTTCCGCTCAGTGTGCATGACCGTTAGCGCGTCCGGCCTCGGCATGCTGCCCATGGCGTTTTCCACCGGTATCGGCGCGGTCAACCGCATCGGCATCGGCGCGGCTTCAACCGGCGGCATCATAGTGGCAGGCCTGATGACCATCACCGTAATTCCACTCGTATACGTGTTCTTCACAAAAAAACCGGAAAAAGAGGTGGATGCCTAAAACAGTGGCGGAAGGCCGCGGCATAGTGTACAATACCCCGCATTGCCACAGGAGCTGATAGTGAATGAAGTGAGTCTGCTTGAACAAAAGTTAATTAAAGGGTTTGCCGTCGATATCAATGTCTCGGCAGGCCCTTTCCAGTTGATTGGATATCCGCACGGCGTGGAGCCGGTGGAAAAATGCGTTGCGCTTCTAGGCTTTTCGGATGGGGATGTCGTTGTGCGTGCCGCGGCGTACGACACCTACTTGCGGAACAGGACAGTGGCAGACAACGAAAAGACGTGGACTCTTGGCGACGTCATGGAGTTTTTCGTCCAGCCCGCCGGGCGCGATGATTATTTTGAATTTCATCTGACCCCGGAGAAAAAGCGCCTCCAGTTGCACCTTCAGGATTACCGCACGCACGGACTCCAGCCTTTTGAGGAAAAGGTATGCGACGCAGGCCTCCGCGTGTGGGTGGGCTTGAAGCCGGGGCAGGGCGTAAGATTCGCGGTCTGCCGTTACAATTACGGAGAAGTCGGGGGTGCGGAGATGTCGTCCTCATTCCATGCGCGCCGCGGATTCGGCTTCCACAACCCACCGGCCTGGACTGAAATCGGGCAGTGGCCAGTGGTTGTTGGACATGGATCAGATAAGAAGTAAAGGAGAGCGGCCGTCAACTATTTACTATCACCTGACCACTATCCGCGTGCTGAATATCCACGACCGCAATTCACCCGCAAAGACTGGCTTAACCTCAATGGAACCTGGCAGTTCGAAATAGACGCCGGGGATAGTGGCATCGAACGCGGTCTGAAAGACTCCCGGCTGGCAGGTGAGATCCTTGTCCCATTTTGCCCTGAATCAAAGCTCTCCGGTGTGGAGCACACCGACTTCATGCCTGCCGTCTGGTACCGTCGAGAAGTGAATATACCCGCGAAGTGGAAGAAATATCCACGTCTGCGGCTACACTTCCAAGCCTGCGACTATGACACTACAGTCTGGGTCAACGGCACCGAAGTAGCGCGCCACCGCGGCGGCTTTACTCCTTTTTATGCAGAAATCGCCAACTCTGCCGAACTTGCAGAAAATTTCGTTATTGTAGTTCGCGCCCGTGACGACAACCGCACCGCAAAACCAGGCGGCAAGCAAGCGCACGTCTATAAAAACACCGGTTGCGACTACACCCGCACTACCGGCATCTGGCAGACTGTTTGGCTCGAACCATTGCCCCCCACGGCCATGGAGCGGCCGCGCGTCACGCCAGAACTCGGCAACAGCCGCTTTCACATCGAAGTCCCATTCAGTGGCAATACTGCCGGGATGACGCTTGCCGCCACATTGACCGATGAAGACGGAGAGGTTTCGAGCGTGGAAACAGCGGCGGACACAGACTTCGCCGGCTCCCTCAGCCTTCCGGTCCCCGCCAGACGGCTGCGGCTCTGGGGGCCCGGCGAGCCGAACCTTTACAACATCAGTCTTGAGTTGCGCGACCGAGGCGGCAAGGTTGTAGACTCCGCTGAAACATATGCAGGCATGCGTTCTGTAACCATAGATGGAATGGCCGTAAAAATCAACGGCAAGGTGGTTTTTCAACGTCTAGTGCTGGATCAAGGCTACTATCCCGATAGTATCATGACCGCCCCGGCCGACGAGGCGCTCAAGCTGGATATTCGGTTGTCTATGGACGCCGGGTTCAACGCCGCGCGACTTCACCAGAAGGTTTTTGAGGAGCGCTTCCTTTATCATGCAGACCACATGGGATATCTTGTATGGGGGGAATTCGGGGACTGGGGCGTGCGCCACCGCCAAGAAGTCTGCGACGCAGTACGAGATCAACCCATGGCAGCGATGATGTCGCAATGGCAGGAGGTGCTTTTGCGCGATTACAGCCATCCCTGCATAATCGGATGGTGCCCGCTGAACGAAACCGCCCACGATATCCGTGACGGCATAGAGGCAATGGATGACGCCACAATCGGAATGTACAACGCCACCAAGGCCTGTGACCGCACGCGCCCAGTTCTTGACGCGTCGGGATATTCCCACCGGGTTCCACGCGCCGATATCTATGACTCGCACAACTACGAGCAAGATGTGGAAAAGTTCCACTCAATCCACGCCGGCCTTGCAAATGGGAAACCCTTCGTCAACCCCGATGGAACGGGGTCGTCACGGTGGAGCGTGGCATATGCCGGTCAACCCTACTTCTGCAGCGAATTCGGCGGAATCTGGTGGAACCCCAAAGCCCGCGAAGGCGAATATTCATGGGGGTACGGCAATCGGCCAAAGACCATCGAGGAGTTCTACGAACGTTTTGAAGGCCTCTGCGCAGTGCTGCTCGACGACCCGCTCATGTTCGGGTACTGCTACACGCAGCTCACCGACGTCTTCCAAGAACAGAACGGCATCTACGACTTCAACCGGGAAAAAAAATTTGATATGGCGCGCATTCGCGCGGCGCAAACACGCCCTGCGAAAATAGAATTGGAAGGGTAATCGACGCACGCGGCATCGCGCGGCGGTAGAGTCTCCTCTGAGGATAAAACTAGGGGTGAAATCGGGTGTTGTGGTATAATGCCTGACTATAATGGCACGCTCTATCCCAAATCATATCATAGACGAAATACGAAACCGCACCAGCATTGTGGATGTGATTTCGTCGCGCGTGCCATTAAAGCAGTCGGGCTCGACGTTTAAGGCGTGCTGTCCGTTCCACAAGGAGAAGACGCCGTCGTTCACCGTGAATCCGTCCCGTGAGTCGTTCAAGTGTTTCGGATGCGGCGAGGGCGGTGATGTCTTCTCTTTTCTGATGAAGCATGACGGCATGACGTTTATGGACGCCGTTGAGATGCTGGCTGACAGGTGCGGCGTGAAGCTGGAGTTTGGCGATGACGGCGGGGCGGCGTCCGCGGCGAAGCGCCTCTTGGCGTTGCACACGGAGGTGGCCGAGTTCTACAGGCGATGCCTTTTGCAGATGAAGGGCGCGGAGGGCGCGCGCAAGTATCTGAAGTCGCGTGCATTGATGGACGATATTGTCGAAAGATTCAAAATCGGATATGCCCCTGAAACCCCTGGAACACTCGAGAAATTCGCAAGCGCGCACAAGTACACTATAGAGGAAATTGCCGCCGCGGGATTGGGCGCCCCGCTCGACAACCCGCGGCCCGGGCGCAACCTCCACGACCGCTTCCGCGGGCGTCTTATGTTCCCGATATGCGACACTCAGGGGCGAGTGATCGCATTCAGCGGACGTGTTCTTGACTCGGCAAAGAGCCCGGCGAAATACGTCAATAGCCCCGAAACGGATATTTTCAAGAAGAGCCGGGTGCTCTATGCTCTTGACAAAGCCCAGCGGAAAATCGTGGCGGCGCCCCACCGGGAGGCTATCATATGCGAGGGTCAGATTGACGTGATACGCTGCCATGCATGCGGCTTTGACAGGGCGGTGGCGTCGCAAGGCACCGCTTTCACCGAAGAGCACGCGAAGCTGCTCAAGCGTTATGCCGACAGCGCGGTGCTGGTTTTCGATCAGGATCCGGCCGGACAGAAGGCGGCCGTCCGCACCGGCGCCGTGTTGCTGGCGGCTGGCATACCTGTGCGTGTGGCGCATATGCCGGAAGGGGAGGACCCTGATTCCTTTTTGAGATCGAATCCGCCAGAGGCGTTCCAGAAGGTACTTGATGAGGCTGTCGGGCTCGTGCCGTTCCATGTTGCGTACCTTCGCGCGCAGGAATCATCGCCCGATTCGGAGGGCGCGGCTGGTCGCATTGCCGCCGGCGTTTTGCAGACGATCGCCATATGCCGCAATGAAGTGCACAAGGCGAGGATGTTGCAAGAGACGGCGGAATTGATGCGGATACCGGAGGAGGCGTTGCAGAGCGAACTCAATGGTATTGAAGAAGTTCTCAAACGCCAACAGGAGACGGCTGGGCGTCGGGCTGAGGTGAGGGGAGGCGGCGTTACGGCGGCGGCAACACGCGGGGCGCTGCCTATGCGGGACGATATCCCGTTCGAAGAACCCATGACGTATGTCGATGATGAAGTCGCAGCCGGGGGGATCGGCTTTGCCGGTGCCGGTGCCACGAAAAATGGCATCGCGGCGGACTTGCCGGACAGGGTCGATGTATCCGTTTGCGAACTCTTGGTGCATACTTTTTACGACGACAAACAGGTCGTAACGCTTATGGCGGAGCTTCTCCCGTCATGGCTTGTCAAGGGCAGCGTCTGCCGCCGCGCGGTTGCCGGTTTCTATGATGCATTGCGCGACGGCGAGGACAAGTTGGTCGAGCTCCAGGAAGCTGACGAGGCCGTGGGAGAATTCATCGGATCGCTTGCCGTGGCTCCCAATAAAACCGGGGGGCGCGAAAACTTCACCGCGCTTGATCTTGCACACGATTTAATTCTGACGCAGTGGCGCCGGCGGTGTAAGGCGCGCAAGGCGCAGCTTGAGCCGGCGGCGGGCTCGGCTGATTCGCCGGAAGCGGCTCGTCGCCGCATGGAGCTGATGCTTGCCGAGCGCAGGCTTATGCGCTGGGAGGAAGGGGAGGCGACCGTGCGGGAACTCGCGGCAAAGGAGACCGAGCCGGAGACGTCTTCAGAACTCACTCTGCAAAGCAAAAGCCCAGCTGACGAGACTCCGTCTGTCGAGCAGGCTTCGGATGCGATGGATAATCCCGGTGAAGAACCAGGGATTGAATATGAACAGCTTATGCCCGAAGAAGAGATGGAATCGGGCGTGGAATACGACGACTACTAGGCCGGCGGTGTAGGTGTGTTGTTCTTGTGTCGGTAAACTATGCGTCCTTTTTCAAGATCGTAGGGCGACATCTCAAGCGTTACTTTGTCCCCCGTTGTGATTTTGATGAAGAATTTGCGCATCTTTCCCGAGATGTGTGCTAGAACCTCATGCCCGTTGTCAAGCCGTACGCGGTACATTGTGGCCGGTAGCACTTTGACCACCGTCCCTATTACTTCTATTGAATCGTCCTTTGCCATACAGTCAGTCGTTTTACCTTGGGTCTCGTGTGTTAAATCGCAACAATTGTAGCATGTTCAGCCTTATAACGCAAATTGTTAAGATTCGGAAGGCCGCCTCACGCGGTGGCAAGACGATGGGTGTTGTATGCGCAGGCGGATTCTGTTGCCTTTGCGTGTCCATTCAACATGTATCGGGCCGTGTGGCGTCGGAACCGTGCCTTTGGCTGAGTCGAGCGCGCATGGCATCGGAGCGACGATGAACTTTTTGAATCCAGGTTCTACGGGGCGCACTCCGAGGACGTACGCCCCGTAGAAATAGACCGGGATTGCCGACCATCCGTGGCAGAGGCTGCCGGCTTGGCTGAACGCCTCGGCGCCCTCACGCATTTCCCAGAAACTGGTCGCACCTTTTTCGAGCATCGCGCCCCATTCTGAGTCGATGGAGTCAAACACCCGGCGTCCGAACTTTGTTCCGCCCGAGAGCACGGCCTCGTACTTGTACAGCGATTGGCTTAGCGTAGTCTCCACCCAGTCCTCGCGCCGCGTCATCAGCCTGTCGCGGAGATGGTCGCGCGTCTCGACTTTGGCCACTGCTCCGCATAGGATAGCAAGCGACTGTGAAAGTTCGCAATAGTGTTTCGGGGCGCGATCGCCAACGTACGTAAGGTACGCCTCGGCCGTGGTGTCCCAGAACTCCCTGTGTATCTTTGGAAGAATCTCCGTTGAGATATTGGCCCATTTGCGGGCGTCTTTCTCCGCACCGCAGGCTTGTGCAATTAGCGATCCCGCTTTGAAAGCCAAAGAGAGCAACATGTTGAGCGGGGCGTCGTAACGCACCTCACCGGGCTTTATGCGCCCGCTGCCGCTAAGGCCAACTGCCCAGTCGTAAAACTGCCAATAGCGTTCGCCGGCGGGACAGGGCAGCAGCCCGTCGACCATTTCCTTCTCACGCGCCTCGAGTATGCCGCGAACGGTGGGCAAAGCCTTGCGGGAAAACGCCAGGTTGCCCGTGTACATCCTGTGGTCTGCGACAGCGAGGATCCAAGCCAATGTGAACGACGGAATCGTGATGGCTATTTGCGCGGGCATGCACATTTCAAGCCAGCCGTCGCCACCAAGTCCTTTTGTATAGAGACCGAGCGCGGTGGCGGGGAAACGGACGTCGCCGAATGCATAATATCCGCTCAGAGCCTGGTTGCGCGAATCATTCGCGTAAAGCGCCTGTTCGCGCCATGGGCAGTCCTCGTAATGCTCGTGCATGCAGAGGCGCAACGTCCGCACGCCCGTCTCGTAAATTCTGTCCTGCAACGCATATCCGGATTTGAGGCTGCCGCGCTCTTCGATAGGGTATGGCGAGGGGCGCATTCCCGCGTAGAAAATTTTAAAATTCGCGCCGATGTTTCGCACGTTGATCTGCACGTAGCGACCGGCCATGCGCTGGAGATAATGCGTGTAAGTCTGACGGCCGCCTGCGCAGATGTATCTGTTTGCGAAGTTGCGTCCGCCCACATGAGACCTGACGCGCATGTCGTCTAGATGCTCGCCGTTCGCCACGTCAACTATTACACCCGCATCCGCCTCTAATTCAAATTCAATGAACCCGGCCTCTTCGCGCTGCATGTCGAAAATCAGGTATATGCCGTCGGAGTTTAGGTAATCAGCACCGAGAGCGACGCCTGATTCCGACGGGAAATTCACGTCTGTCTCTCCGCCGAACATCTCCTTCATGCGTCTCGCCATTAGCGGCTCGCGTTGCATTATTGAAGCGATAGAAACCCCGCCAGTCTCCGTCGGTAGCGGGCCGAGAGCGCCCTGCGCCACGAGTTTTACCGGGACTCTGCCACCGATATCCAGTTTAGGGATCGGCCGCGCCACAAGGTCGAGCTTTTCCGCTTTCACATGGGAGTCGGCGGTTTTAATGACGTTCCAGTCGGCGTTGTTGCGTGCATCGTATTCATACGTGAAGCCGAGTTGCCCCGTGATGCGCGCCACATCGCCGCCCTGTCTGAAATTTGGCGAGACGCGCCATTTCGTTTTTGCGCCGCTGACGGCGTCTATCGATCCACCAATCACTGCGAACACCACGCCCGGTTCGCCTTTTATGTATTGGGAAGTGTTGTGTCCCTGGTAGTGGAGCACAATGCGCAGCTCGTTGCGTCCCTTGCGGACTTTACCGATGATTTCGACAAGGTCGCAAGTACGCTGCGGCGGCACGTCTGGAAATTGCCCGCAACCTAAAAACTCGCCGTTCAACCACGCGGCGTATTCGCTATCGGCCGCTATAACTAGCTCAGCGTTTTTCAACGCTGAAGGTGATTGGAAGGATTGGCGGAATTCTACGTACTGGTTTGGGCCGTCGTCAAGCGACGCGGGCCACAGCCAACGAGCCCCGCTTGCTGCTAGCTTTTCAGCGGGGTTTGGTTTGCGGGAAATTTGAGTCTTCATCTTTTATGCCTTGGCAACTTCTTTTGTGACACTTGAGACGAAGGATTCCATCCACGTTTTCAGGAATCCAGCAGTGCGCACACCGATAGTGCCGTCAGCATTGTAGAAGTCGTCGGTGATCGTAATGTACGCTTCGGGCAGATTCATCTGGCGCATTTGGAGACACGCCAGGCTCGCACGCAGGTGACCCTGCGCTATTGCGGTGCCGCACGGGCCGATGGACGCCCCTATGATGGCAACGGGTTTGCCAGCCCAGGAGTTCTGCCCCCAGGGGCGCGACCCGGTGTCGATGGCGTTTTTGAGGACGCTGGGAACCGACCTGTTGTATTCAGGCGTGACCATCAAAAAAGCATCCGTCTCCGCGATTGCCTGCTTGAAACTCTTGGCGGCGGCGGGGATGTCGCCGTCATTGTCGTAGTTGTAAACTGGAAGCGACCCAATGTCGAGGAATTTGAATTCGAAATTTTCCGGTGCGAGTTTGACCAGCGCTTCTGCGAGTTTGCGGTTGATGGAGTTCTTGCTGAGGCTTCCCACCAGGACGCCTATTTTGTATTTTCCCATGATATACCTCGTTTCGTAGTTGTTGTGTGAAAAGGAAGGCTGCCGAAGCGACTGCTCCCAGTGCGCTCCTCCTTAGACACTTCCCCTATTGTAGCAAAGCAACAGCCATAATGTCAAATTTGCAATCGGCTCCAAAGGTAATCGGTTAGTGACCGGGGTGCTTTCAGCGCCGCCTCTCTGCCGGCCGTGGAGCATGGCTTTGGTGGCGGTGTTGTGTGCCTGCGGCACACGGGCGCGCAGAACGGGGCACTCTCAAACACCACGCCGTGGACGCGCCCGGCTGTGCCGAAAGCCCCGTTCAGCGCGCGTTTGCACGAACTCGGCGCGGCTTCGGAAGGGCGCCCTCAGCTCCTCCTCTTTACGGCGTGTTCGCCGCCAAATGCGTTCCGCGCGGCATCCGCCGGCACGGTGCGGCGTCCCGCTTGCGTCGTGACCGCCGCTGCGCTTTAGCCGCCGCCCCGCGCTCGGCGGACGGCGGCAGGGCGCCTATGCCACGCGCCTCCGCATTTGCGCCTCCTTACGCCGACAGCCCCGGAGCTTCGCCTGCCCGCGGCGGGGCACCGCCTTTCCTCGCCGCGAGTGGCCCGCAACCGCGGGGCGAAACATTCATTGTTCCGGCATTCCACCACTCCAGCGGCCGGGGGCACCGTAATCCTGATGCTATGCTGGATGCAATATGCCCCGGGTAAAAAAAATGAGGTGGAACGGCTTAAATCGAAACTGCCGCGGCAAGAGCGGACGGCGAAAGAACGGCCTTTCGGCCTCTCGACGCCATCCTCAAAGCAGCTGGTCAAGCCGTCGCTCCCCGAGTTTGATGAAGCGGAGATAAAGCGCCGCAAGGGCGGCGCGGCGCCCGGCCATGCGGGGCACGGATGGAAAGAGCCCGCGGGCCCCGCGCCGGAGGTCGAGGAGCTTGAAGCGCCGGACACGTGTCCATGCTGCGGCGGCGCGCCGGTCGATTTCCCCGGAGGCGGCGATGATATCCGCGATCTGGTCGATTGCCATCCCCAGCCTGCTTTCCGGCGCCGGGTGCGCGTGCCCGCTCGCTATTGCCAGAACTGCC
>JALHHX010000364.1 GCA_022837245.1 Lentisphaerota bacterium | reverse complement strand
ATGGAGACACCCTCTTTCTCGGCGATCCTGAAGACACACTTGTGGTCGAAGAGGAACTCGAGGCTGCCCGAGGTACCGAGCGAACCGCCATGCTTGTTGAAGTAGCTGCGTACGTTGGCCACGGTGCGGGTAGGGTTGTCGGTGGCGGTCTCCACCACGATGGCGATGCCGAAAGGTCCATACCCTTCGTAGACCATCTCCTTGTAGTCGGAGACATCCTTGTCGGTTGCCTTCTTGATGGCCCGTTCCACATTTTCCTTCGGCATGTTTTCCTTCTTGGCCTGCTGCATCAGCACGCGCAGGCGCGGGTTGGTGTCGGGTTCCGGTCCCCCCTCGCGTACGGCGATGGTGATCTGTTTCCCCAGTTTGGTGAAGACGCGGGCCATGTTGCCCCAGCGTTTCAGCTTGGTCGCTTTCCTGTATTCAAATGCTCTTCCCATATTGTTATGAATCTTTTCCCTGGTCTTTCTGCAAGGCGCAACGGGTCTGTTTTGTTTTTTGTTTTCTCACATCTTCACATCTCCACATCAGCTAATCAACTCATCATCTCAGCTCTGCACCCAACTCCCGTTCCAGGTTCTGTCGTATACGCGACATCGCGCCATCTATCTGTTTGTCGTTCAGTGTCTTTTCTTCATCTTGCAGCAGGAAGTTGACCGCATAGGACTTTTTACCCTCCGGCAGGTTCTTTCCCTCATACACATCGAAGAGGGTCACTTGCTTGAGCAACCTCTTCTCTGCGCTTCGTGCAATCCTTTCGATTTGTGCGAAGGTGATGTTCTTGTCGATTAGCAGTGCCAGGTCCCTGCTTACAGCCGGGAAGCGGGAGATCTCCGAGAAGCGTACCGTCTGCCTACCGCTCTCCTGCATCAGTTTGTCCCAGCTCACCTCAGCATAGTATACCGCGGTGTCGATGTCGAACTGTTTGCAGAGCCGTGGGTCGATGATGCCGAAGCTGCCGATCAGTTCCTTGCGCGTACGCAGGGACAATGCCGTGCTATAGAGTTCGTTCTGCAGTTCCTCGTGTCGGATGTCGTTACCTTGGAGACCCAGCCTCCTGAGGATGTTTTCCAGGTGGGCCTTCAACTCGTAAACACTTGTCTGCTCCTCGGCGGCCGCCCAGTTCTTGCGGGTACGTTTGCCGCATAGCCACAGCCCCATCATCGTCTCTTCGGAGTAGGGCGCCAGGATCTGTTCCCCTTGCTGCTTCTCCGCATCGTAGTGGTAACAGTTGCCAAACTCATAGAAGCGGAGGTCGTGGTTCCTGCGGTTGCGGTTGTAGGCGATACTCTCCAGTCCCCCGAACAGCAGTGTCTGCCGCATCACGCTC
>JALHHX010000090.1 GCA_022837245.1 Lentisphaerota bacterium | reverse complement strand
ATTTCATCGGGAAGGAATAGATGTTCACGCCAAGGGCCTCTTCCTCGTGGCATAGGTCGATGTTGAGACGAAGGCGGTAATATAACTCAACCGGATCATCGGTAAAATTGTAAAGCAGATAATTTGACATGTGTTTGATGCCGTTGTCCGCAGCATATTTAATAGCACGAACGTAGTACCGTCGCTCACCCCAACTGTCAAATGCAATGCGGAGAGGACGTATGTTGACTTCTGCAAGTTTTGCCATTTTTTCAGGAGTTGCCAGCCGCGCATCCATTCCTTGATTGAAGTCAACAAATCGGGTGACTGGATTCTTAGTCCTTGTTCTTTCGTAGTCTTCTTTAACTTGATCGAAAACTAAAAAGATATTTTCTTTCGTCGCAGTATAGTCATGAAAAAGCTCATGATCTGACAATAGACCGCATACACGCTCCCGAAGTTCTCCAGAGAGTTTTGCCGCCCATTCGTTAAGAAGCCGAATTGCCATGCGTATGTAAGCACGATCATTCCAGCTTTCGCGAAGCTGCCGAACAGCAATGTCCAGAAGGTTGGGCGGCGTAAACTTCGCGCCTTGTTCGAAATTGGAGTCGCGGATTTCGTCAATAATTAGATCGAATTTTTCGGACGCAAACACATTATTATCCAGGAGCAGCAAGTGCCGCTGTTCTCCAAAACGCGCCGATGTTTCTTCAAGTCGTTGCTTCAGCGGGATAAAATCAACAAAGTGTTTTCTTCCCCTCCCTTCAAGAATCGGAACGGCGCAAAACTTACATTGATTAACGCACCCACGCGTTGTGTACGAATAGAAGGCATCTGTTTCCGGATATTTGTAGTCAATTTCTTCGAGAATTGAATAATCTAGTGGCAGCTCGTCAATAACACAATGAAGGGGCTTGTCGGCTCCAAGCTTTTTGACATTCAGAATCCCTGTGTGGGGTTTGATGCCCGTTGCTTCAAATACTTTATCAGGGACGACTGAAGCCAGTATGCCCCCAACGGAAACTTCTTTGCCGATACGTTGAGCAAATTTGATCGTTTCAATCGTAATATCCCAATGGAAAGTAAAAAGCGTCGTGACACAAACGCGATCCCAGCGTGGCTTCTCAAAATAACTTCCTTTTCGGAATTGCTGCCGAACATTATCGAGCCATATCTGAACTAAAGCATCCGTTGCTATCTCTTGAAATTCAGTCTCTGGGGCAAGTTTTCCGGATCGAATATACTCCTTGATTTCCGGAGTGAATTTCCTCAACTTGACATCTGAAGGAGTCTGTGAAAAGCCGTCAAAAAACTCCTCGACTAGTTCGGAAATCACAAACTCCCGGAAATCGCCCTTATAAAACACAACATCATCCCCTTGGAGCCGATGATACATAGCTAGTTTCATCAAACCCATCGGAGGATATTTGTTGTGGTAGTTCGGCTCAAGCAACAAGATTCGCCGCTTTTTCAACGAGTAACCCTCTTCAATATCTCATCTCGAATTGTGGTGGCTACTTCTAGCGGCAGCCATTTGTTAAGCACCTCGAAAGTAATGTCGAGAACCCTTTTTTCCTTTTTGTCAAACTTGTCTTTGGCAAACCCCCGTTTCGGTCTTGCTGGCACTTTTTCCAAATTACAAGCTGGAGTCTGAGAGTTTTTTGGAACGTAATGTTCGACAATTTTAGCAAGAGGCGATGGTTGATCACCTTCGGCAGCCAAAAGCCCATCGGAAGCTTTTTCTTGGATTTTTACAATCGTCTTTTCAGCGGCAGCGGCCTTGTTGTCTGCCTCTTTCAACTTCTTAAACTCCGAATCTCGTTCCGCTTTATCGTAAAATCGCCCTTCGCGGTCTTTCTTTTGGAACGCCCTGCGAGCTTCTTCCGCCGCTTTCTTTTTCTCAACGGCTGATCGAATCATGCTGGCATATCGACAAAGAGCCCAGAAATCAGAAAACTCCGCCGACAACGCCTCTTCAAAACGCCGACAGGCCTCATCCTGGTTAAAATAATCTCGCCGTGAATTTGGGATCAAATCTTCATCAAGCGCATGTATCTCACCAATGAAATATGAGTTCCCTCTATCATCCTTCCAAAGAGCGAGCCCCCGTTTAGGATGGTTCGTGAGGCAATCGGCATCCCCTATTTGAATGTTGGACTTACGCAAACGCAACCCTCGTTGCCAACATTTCTTTGGCAAGAACCCATCAAAAGCGCTGACACAAAACCAATACCACCCCAAGGTATTCCCGTCAGGATCTTTAATGACCTTGCAACGCACATCAAGAATGTCAACCGTTTTCCCTCCCTCTATTTTCAACGGTGTTTCGTAGCCTTTTTTTACCTCTTCGTTATTTACATACAAACTATATTCGTTCGGCTTTGGAATTCCATAATCACGAAGGAACTTCTCAATGTCTTCTACATACCGAAACTTCTGATAATCAAATGAAACGGGAGCCACCATTGAAAGGTAGCGCCGGACATCAACAATATCAAGGAGTTCATCACTTTGCTTGTTTACACCAAGAAGCGAAACCTTGAAAAAATGAAGATCTTCGCCGCATTTCTCCTCCCATGTGCTGGTGATGCGCTTGATAAGCTCACCTGCGTGGACACGATCGTTCTTGTCATTAAGAATCTCATGCAAGTTGCGTGCATCCCATTCTAAATAGCTCTTCGTCGGCTCTCCCTTGGTCGACGTTTCAAAACGAACTTTCTGACAGTAACCCAGACCACCCAAACGCCCGATGCCCCGAAACCCCTTGTCGGTTCTACGATCTTTCTGGGAATCGCCAATATTGGCAAGCATCTTTTTTACCTGCTTGCGTGGGATTCCCGTCCCGTTGTCCTCGAAGGATATGAGCCTATGTTCCGGTTCTATTATAATTTCAATCTGCCCCTCTCCTTCGTTTAGAATGCCCATTCGCACCGCCGCATCAATTGCATCAGCGGCGTTCTGGACATATTCACGAAACAGGAAAAGGGGATTGTCATACATCCCCACTGAAAGAGTTTCAATGACGTTCTTCCCAAAAATTGGGTCGTGGTCTTCAAGCATGGATAGATACCTCGAAATAAATTCTTCTAGTTGTCCCCTTTGTCCTGCCGATAAAGCGGCATGGGAAAACGGATCTTGAGAAGAGATCGGAAAACGGGGTTTTGAATAATGTATTGCCCTTGTTTCAGACGTGTCATCATGTTCTTGTAGGTTGAAGGAACGAACGAATAGGTTTTGTCCGAAACTTCAATGCTGTTGGTGCGCCCGTAGGCATGAGTTGAGCAATTGCCCATGACCCGCTTGTGAATCGCACTTTTAAACTGCTCTGCCGAAAACAGCACAATCCCAAGCGACCGTCCTCGTTCCGCAATGTCGAGGAGAAGCCGCAGAATAGGCGACGATTTCGGCGCATCGCTGGATGCATATTTGTTTAATTCATCAACAAAGATTATGATGCGATCAGGGATGCTCGTACGCTCTTCTTCGCTCATTTCGTCATCGAATTCGCCAAGCTTGAGCTTCGCCACGGCTTGCATCACGGAGCCGAAAACAAAGGCTTGCATGTTTTCATCCTGTTTGGCAATGTCCACCACGTACACGTCGTTCGCTTTAAGTCTGCGAATGGCATCCTCCAAGCGGACTTCACCTTGAGCAGCATCTACAGAAGACGAGAACATGCGGTCGTTTTCGATGGACTTGCGAACAATTCGGCGGAATTTTCGCCAGCTCATAACCGAAATTTCTTTGTTCCCCGAGCCACCTTTCTGGCACATTGACAGAACTTCACGCAACATCCCTTCCCATGAGTCCACATTGTTAAATGGAGCCTGTTCGGAAACAATGAAGTTAATGATGCTTTCGATGGTCTGATTCGGGTCGTCGATGTTGGAAAAGAGCAGGTCAAGGCTTTCTTTATCTTCTTGGAATGTAAACTTGAACCGTTTAGCCTTGCCCGCATCCATCTGCGCTTTCAATGTTTCTGGCTTGACGTAGCTTTTTACACCGCCTCGTTCAGCCGCAGGATAGAAATATTGAACCTTTTTAAAGGGAGAAAGAGACAACTCCATGCTTTCGTACATAGCACGATCAGAATCAGATAGATTTGTCGCAGGTTCATCAACAGAAAGCAAGTCGCGCCCTTTGACATTCATGAATATGAAGGCTGTGCTTTTATTAGCTGCTTGCTTCAAAGCCCGCTGCTGCAACGCATTTAGCAGAAACATGGCATACGACGTCTTCGTAGCGAGACCGGAAATGCCGGAAATATTCAGGTGGGCTCCCTCGGGGCCAATTAGAAAATCAGAATTCACGTAGACAGGCAGATCAATCTTGGCACCCTCCACTCCATCGTACATTTCAAGGTAGCCACAGACTACGGGGTTTTTGATGTCATCCAACCCCAGCGCCGTCTGGATGTCCTTTTTCGAGCCAAGGGACACTTTGGCGCCGTTGTGTACGGGGATGTAGATGTTTTTGGTATTGCCAACAACACGGGCGGAAACATAGTTCATACCCACACGATCTGTGTTGGAGATTGCATCAAGTGCGCCGAAGTCATTGGAAAAGTATTCCGAGAGAAAACTTTCCGAATCAGTGATGTGCGAAATCTCTTCAATCACGCCGTATGTTTTGCTATCACCGACATGATCAACAACCACCACGTCAAATGGACTCAAACGCGTCTCCTTGTCTGTCCAAAAATGAAACTCGTCGATGGTGGTGGGGCATTTTTCCAACGCCGCAATCTTGCCAATGATTTTTTGAGTTGAATCGCTCATTTGGTACCTCAAAATAGGTTTATGAAATGTGTGGTGCTACGGTACTTGCTCTTAATGTAAGTTTCTGTAAGATAAACTGGGTAAAGATGATTTGCCCAGCGATCATCTTTGCCATAGCAAACGGGATTACGCTCGTTTATCAGCCATGCGCTGATATTGTCCACCTCCGAACTTTCCAGCCCATACTCCGCCTCATGGTCTGTCACAAGAACCTTCTCAACTTTGACAACACCATCAAAAGGGCCTCGGCTTCGACGCGCTTCACGCAAACGCACATACCATACGGAAAACTTCCCTTCCACCCGTTCGGTCGAGTACAGCGAAGCTGGAGTCCGCTCGAAGGGCTTTAAACTGGCAATCATACCCGCTGCGCTTCGACCTCCTTTAAGTTTCGCCAACTCAGGATTGAACGATTTCGAAACACCAACCACTCGCTTGTAGTTGCTTCGAATGCGACTAAATGCAAAACGATCGTCTTTGTCCGAAATTCGGCTGTATTCGAGCGAACCATCTTTGATAAGCCAGGATCGGTCGTTGATAAGATGACGCTTAACCAACGACTCTACCATTGCTTTTTCCTGTTCTATCATATAGGAATGAATCCGTGCTATGCCTTTGTCCTCAAAATTCTCGTTGGCTTCAGTGGGATAAAGCAAAATATCATCGATGTTTACGCGTTCCTGCCCTCCATTAAGCTTGTCAGCAAGGCCTTGACAAAAACTCCTATGGTGCTTGTCTGCCTTTCCATCAGCGTCGAGTTTGTCAGGAAACGCCAACACCGTTCGCAACATAAGTGAGCAAGGAGCGATTCGGCGAAATTCCCGCTGACAGACCCCCACGCCGACCTGTCCAGCAATAACTGGAAAAACTTGGGTGCCAATAAGAAAGTCGGCTATCTTATAGGTGCGCCGAGAACCATCCATGAAAAGGCGAAGAGCGGCTTCTCTGCCCTGCCATTCCCCAGCAATTTTACTGACATTTCGTGCGCCCTTATAACGGTTGCTTTCCCCCTGAGTGGACGTAAACATGCGATCAAAGTCGTCATATTCGACAAGAGACGCTCGCTCTTGATCGAGTGCCCGCCGATAAGTTTCGAAAAACTTTTTCTTGGTCTCTTTCTCTAACAGAGCAATTACGGTAGTCATGAGCGAGCAACTTTCGTTTCTTTTCCGATGGGGTTCACGTTATGTTTTGCTATTAGCTGTCTTGCACTGTACTGTGGAATCCATGTGAGAAAAACTTTCGGCCGATAAATCAAGCTGAACCAATTCCTGTTCCGTTACTGAATCTGCAAACATTGTATATCTTCCGCAAAGATTACGCAACACCCTAACCAGAAAAAACAGAAAACAGAAAAACCACCATCCCCCTGCGCCCATCCACCTGCGTTTTGGTGTTTTTCGTGGCCATTCCCCCCACTCGGCGGAGCCGCCACGGCAGTTCCGTGCTGGGTCTGGAGCCTGTCGGCCGTCTCGGAGACGTCCGAATAGAGAAAGCGGAGCCGCGTGCGGGGGGCTGAACCCCTCCACGCAGGCGTCATTGGTGCGGGCTAGGACCATGGTTTTTGCTCCATATTACCATTTTGGGCTTGGATTGCCAAACCGTTCAAGCAGTTCCGCGGCGATTTCGACGCATTCGTTGCAGGGCGCGCGCTTGGCGGCGCGGAGGTCTTTGCAGGCGAGGCATCCGCCGGTTCGCTCCATGAACGCTTGCTTGATCGATTCCGAGGCGGCGGCGCCGGCCAGCGTGCAGCTTGCATGCACGGCGCCGCACAGGCCTTCGGGCGCGCGTCCGCCGCCGCAGCGGGCGAACGCGGCGTCGGCTTCGGCTCCTTCGGGGTGTGCCTGCCGCCAGGCGAACGCCACCGATTGGGCGCAGTTGCCGCGCCGCTGCTGGTGGAACTCCTTTGCAATGTCTTTCATCATGTCGTGTCAATCTCAAAGCTGATTTTCAGCCCTGCCGAGACCGGACGCACGGCGTACGGAAATCTCCGGCGCAAAAAGGCCGTCGCCGTTTCTCCGGTGCAATGGCAGGGATAAAGAAAGGGGACATTATACACTTGAAACGCGTCGGCTGTCCGCTTCAATCTTTCCGTGTCCGCATGGCAGAGATGCATGCCGCCAATGACCGTCAGGATTTTCGTTCCGCCGAGCGCCTGCAGGATGTGCTGGAGCGTGTTGACGACGCCGGCGTGGCAGCATCCCAGGCACACCACCCAGCCTGCGCTTGTGCGCATGCACAGGGAGAGGTCGTCCAGGATGGGGTCCGGCTCCTGGCCGTCCGGATCGAAATAAAAGGGGCCGCCGGTGTCTTCGAAAGCCGTTTTGCGTGGCACGGGGCCGGCAAGCCACACGCCGGTAGCGAGTTCGGTCGGGCGTTCGACCCACCGGCACCGGGCGTCGCCTGCCGTTCGGACGGCGTCGCATGCGGCTGGCGGCATGCCGATGGACTTCGGTGCGTCGTGGATGCTGAAGCGCGGGCGCAGGGAGTCGGGATGAAGGAAGAGCGGGGCGCGCCGTCCGCGTTCGAGGATTTCGGCGAGGTTCCCGGCGTGGTCGTAATGGCCGTGGCTCAGTGCGATGGCGCTGGCTTTCGAGAGATCGACGCCGAGGGCGTCGGCGTTGTGGAGCATCGCGGGGCCTGCGCCGGTGTCGAAGAGGATGTTGGCGCCGGGCGTTTCAATCCAGGCCGAAAATCCGTGTTCGGATTTCAGCGGCGGCTGAGCGGCGTTGTCGGAAAGGATGGTGAGGGTGGCGGTGGGCATTGTAAATTACGAATTACGAATTACGGATGGCGCAGGTGGCGATACGCGGCGGGGGCGAGTGCGGAGTGCCTTGCCACTTGTTTTAGACAGGATTGCAAGATTGACAAGATTGATTTTGGCGAGGTGTGGTGAGGTGTGGATGGGGGGACGGGGACGAAGCCCCGCCCGTACGATAGTGCGGGCAAGCAGACGCTTGCCACTCGTGTGCTTCGCGCCCATTCGCCCGCGGAGACCGCCGTCCCCGGTTCTAGACACTCTAGAAAATCTAGATGCTCTAGAAACCCAGCCACCCCAGCCTCCGAGGCAGAGGCAATGCGGCTCGCCGGGACGGCGTCGCCACACCCGCTTCGCGTCAGGCTTTTGCCCCGCAAACGCGGAGCCGATCCTTTCGCCCGCGGAGACCGCGGTCCCCAGCGACACGGCCCACGATGGGCGAACCAGAAGCCGGAACGCTGGAGACCGCCGTCCCGGCGGGCGTTCGCCATCCCGTGGGATTCGTTCACGTTCGCAGCGGAGCGGTACACGTACGCGTAAACGAAAATGCGGGTGAAATCGGGAACGCGAACGGGTATGAGTACGGGAACGTGAACGTGTACGGGTACGTGTACGGGTACGTGAACGTGTACGAAGGGGCGGGGGCGACGAGCGCCGGGCGTTGCCTACAGCGTCAAGATGGCGGCGACAACGTCGCGGAAGGCCTGGGCGGCAGGCGAGCCTTCCTTCATCTCGACGAAGGCTTTCCCTTCGTCTCCCGATGCGGCAATCATCGGGTCTATCGGTATCGAGCCAATGAACGGCACGTTCATCTCCTCGGCCATTTTGCGTCCGCCGCCCTGGCTCAGAATCGGCGTCACCTCGCCGCATTTCGGGCAGGCGAAGCCGCTCATGTTTTCGATGACGCCGAGCACGCGAACGCCCACTTTCTTGCAGAACGAGATGGATTTGCGGACGTCCACCGCCGCCACTTTCTGCGGCGTCGTGACGACCACCGCGCCGTCCAGGCCGGGGATGAGCTGGCAAACCGAAAGCGGTTCGACGAGTGCCGGATCGTCTGTCAGAACACCGTTCT
>JALHHX010000363.1 GCA_022837245.1 Lentisphaerota bacterium | reverse complement strand
TCCATCTAATCTTTTTTCTGGCGGGAGCTGACAGGTAATGGAAAACTTCTCTGAAAGCATATATATAATCATTTGCTAAACCCTATAATAGAAAACTCCGGCCGCTCCGGTTTTCTAATATATAAATGTTTTCTCTTGAAAACGTCGATTTATAACAATAAACTAAGCTCCGTAACAATTTTCTAAAAGAAATGCCAAATGGTAAATACGAAGGTTCCACCCCGGCTGGATACGACGCCCTGGTTGCCAGGTTCAACCTCCAGGTAATCCCAAACTGGCACCACTCGCGCACCAGCCAGTCAAACGTTCGCCAGACCCACACCGAGGACGGCCAGGTAATCGAGATCTATCCGCCATACCTCACACCAGAAGACTCCTTGGGTGGCCACCTGGAATTTGCCCTCAAATACGACGGCACGAACCTCGAAATCCTCTCGGCAATTTTTGACAAGGCCCCGGAAGAAGAACTGCTCGCCTATATCCGCTCAACGCCCACTGGCAAGTACGCCCGGCGTGTCTGGTACCTCTTTGAGTTGCTCATCGGCAGGCGCCTTCCGATCGAGGACCTCACCACCGCCAATTACGTTGACCTGCTCGAAGCGGATGAATACTACACCGCCGACCCCGTTCAGGTCCGCCGCCAGCGCGTCAACGACAACCTCCTCGGCGATGCCCGTTTTTCCCCCACTGTCCGTCGCACTGGAAAGCTTGCCGAGTTTGAGAAAAAGGACCTGTCGGCCAGGTGCCGGCAGCTTCTCGAGGGTTACCCCCGCGACATCTTGCGTCGCGCCCTGAGCTACCTCTACACCAAGGAGACCAAATCCTCCTTCGAAATTGAGAATGTCACCCTCGATGCCTCACGCACCGAGCGCTTCATCGCCCTCCTCGCCTCCGCCGAGAAGAAGGACTTTTTCGCCAAACCCGAACTGATTGATCTCCAAAATCGCATCGCGGACGAACGTTTTCGAGAGCCGGACTATCGCAAGACCCAGAATTATGTCGGCGAGTCCCTCGCCCGGAGAGAGAAAGTTCACTTCGTCTCACCCAAACCGGCCGACCTCGCCGCCCTCATGGAAGGAATGTTTGCGGCACACCGCCGAATGGAGGCCGGCAAAATCCAGGCCGTCGTCCATGCCGCCACCATCGCCTTCGGCTTCGTTTACATGCACCCCTTCGAGGACGGCAACGGTCGCATCCACCGCTTCCTCATCCACAACATCCTGGCCAGAGCGGGGTTCACACCCACGGGCGCCATATTCCCCGTTTCCGCCGCCATGCTGCAGGACAAGGAAGCTTACGACGCGGCCCTTGAGAATTTCTCCGTCCCGCTCCTCCCCC
>JALHHX010000362.1 GCA_022837245.1 Lentisphaerota bacterium | reverse complement strand
GCAATGCCTTCAACTGGTGCTACATCGATTTCATTGCCCGCTACCGGAGGATGCAGGGATACAATGTGATGTTTCCCCAGGGGTGGGACTGCCACGGTCTGCCGACCGAGGTGAAGGTGGAGGAGATCCACGGCATTACCAAGAACGATGTTCCCCGCGAAGAATTCCGGAAAATGTGCCGGGATCTCACGCTGAAGAATATCGAGAAGATGCGCCAAACCCTCCGCAGGCTCGGATTTTCTGTGGACTGGAGCAACGAGTATATCACGATGCTCCCGGAGTACTACAGCAAGACCCAGCTCTCGTTTCTCAGGATGCTTGCCGATGGCTATATCTACCAGAGCGAACACCCGGTCAACTTCTGCACCCGGTGCGAAACGGCAATCGCGTTTGCCGAGGTAGCCTACGAGCCGAGGGAGACGCGGCTCAACTACTTCGATTTTGACGGCGTGGAGATCGCTACCACCCGCCCGGAACTGCTCGCTGCCTGCGTTGCCGTCGCTGTTCATCCTGACGATGAACGATACATAAGTCTCCGCGGCCGTCGTCTGACCGTCCCGATCTTCGGGCACGAGGTACCTGTCATTGCAGATTGTGCAGTCGATCCCGCGTTCGGTTCGGGAGCAGTGATGATCTGTACCTTTGGCGACAAGCAGGATGTCCACTGGTGGAAACAGCACAATCTGGACCTCCGTAAGGCAATCGATCGGCAGGGGAAAATGACCGGTGTGGCCGGGAAATACCAGGGCATGAAATCTGGAGAGTGCCGGGATGCCATCCTCGCCGATATGAAAGAGAGAGGAATCCTGCTGCAACAGGAACCGCTCGAGCAACGGGTCGGAACCTGCTGGCGGTGCAAGACCCCGCTCGAGATCATGAGTGAGCGGCAATGGTTCGTGAAGATCGTTCCTGGTGAAATCATGGCGGCCGCACGGCAGATCCGGTGGACCCCGGAGCACATGTTACTCCGGATGGAAAACTGGATCAACCAGATGGAATGGGACTGGTGTATCTCCCGCCAGCGTATCTTTGCCACGCCGATCCCGGTATGGTTCTGCGCGACATGCGGAGCGATGGTTCTCCCTGACGAGGAAGACCTTCCCATCGACCCGACAGTCTCCCGGCCCGCAAAACCCTGCAGCACCTGCGGGTCGTCCGAGTTTATCGGGGAGGAAGACGTGCTCGATACCTGGATGGACTCCTCCATCTCGGTCCTGAATGTTACAGGGTGGAACGGAACATCCGTCCCCGAGATCTTCCCGGCGCAGCTACGGCCCCAGGGGCATGATATCATCCGGACCTGGGCGTTTTATACCATCCTCCGCTCCATGGCCTTGAC
>JALHHX010000089.1 GCA_022837245.1 Lentisphaerota bacterium | reverse complement strand
CGCAATGAGGCGACCGATGTCTTCTATCGAAAAGACTCACGATACGCACGCCGCCGTGATTGTTTCTGACGACGATTCCGCAGGCGGCTTCATCACCGTCAAGGGAGCCCGAGTCCACAACCTTAAAAACATATCTGTCAAAATTCCGCGTAATAAACTCACGGTAATAACGGGAGTCTCTGGTTCCGGCAAATCCTCACTAGCGTTCGACACCCTCTTTGCCGAAGGCCAGCGCCGCTATCTTGAGAGCCTGCCCGCATACACGCGCCAGTTTTTGGATAAGATCGACCGGCCCGACGTCGATTCCGTGCGAGGCCTTTCTCCGGCTATAGCGATCGAGCAGCATTCATCTGAGGCAGGGCCGCGTTCGACCCTGGCGACCGCCACCGAACTGCACGATTATATGCGAGTCCTCTTCGCTTCGATCGGAGTGCCGCATTGCCCATGCTGCGACAAGGTCGTCGAAGCCGCAAGCGCCGAAAAGATCGTCGAGAAAATTCTCGATTCCCCCGACGGTACCAAGCTCACGCTGCTCGCTCCCCTACGCCGTAAAGCCAGCGTCCCCGGCAAGATAAAGTCTAAGGCCGTCGTCGCCGAGGCCGAACGCGCCGGATTCGTGCGCGTCCGCATCGACGGCGAAACATACGTGATGGAGGAGTTGCCCAAAATCGATGAAACCACCGGGCACGATATCGAGGCGGTCGTGGACCGCATAGTTGTCAAACCCGACATCCGGCGGCGTGTGACGGATTCCGTGGAGCTTGCAATGCAACGCGCCAATGGCTCGATTTGCATCCTGCGCCAGCGCCCTGGTGAGGAAGAGGTGCTGGAAAACTACAGCGAACGTTTCGAGTGTCCGGACTGTGGCATTTCGTTCGACAAGCTCGAACCCTCCAGCTTCTCTTTCAACAGTCACAAGGGCGCCTGCCCTGCCTGCGAAGGACTCGGAATGGAAGCGTTTTTCGATCCGGCGCTCGTCGTGCCCGACAAATCCCTGTCGCTTGCTGACGGCGCTGTCGCCCCATGGAAACGCGGCCCGAAGCGCCTCGTATCATCACTAAACATGATGCTCAGGTCCGTCGCCGCGTGGCAGGGTGTGGACACCGCCACGCCTTGGCGCGAACTCCCGGAGAAGACGCGCGACGTCATAATGTACGGCTCGAATGGCGAGGAATTTCCCATCACCCGAAAGGTGCGCGGCAACATCCGCCGATCTAAACAGGCGTTCGAAGGCGTGATTCCGAACTTGGAGCGTCGGTTGCGCGAAAGCGAGTCGGAGGGGATGAAGACCATTTTGCGCAGCTACATGTCGCGGCGCGAATGCAGGACGTGCGGAGGCACCCGCTACAAGCCAGAGGTGCTCTCAAGCCGAATACCGCATGGTGATGGAGACGAGAAGAACATCGCGGATCTGCTGTCGATGCCCGTCGCGGAACTCCGGGGCTGGGTCTCCACCCTGCCACTAAATGCAGGTGAAAGCCTAGTCGCAGCCAACATAGTTTCTGGACTTGTAGAGAGGTTGGATTTTCTCGTGAACGTGGGACTTGGCTACCTGACTGGCGATCGGGCCAGCTCCACGCTCTCGGGTGGCGAAATGCAGCGCATAAGACTCGCCGCGCAGATAGGTCAAGGGCTTTCAGGAATAATGTACGTGCTCGATGAACCCACCATCGGCCTACATCCGCATGACAACGCCATGCTCATCGCCATGCTCCGACGGCTCCAGCGGAGCGGCAACACGCTTATCGTGGTCGAGCACGACGAGGCCATGATCCGCGAAGCAGATTATGTGGTCGATATCGGCCCTGGCGCCGGACGCGGCGGTGGGGAAGTGGTGTTCGCCGGACCAGCCACTGAGCTCGCGTTGTGCGAGGCGTCGCCTACGGCGAATTTTCTGAATGGTAAGGAAAAGCCGTTCGCACCGGGGAGGCGCAAGCCAGACGGACGTTTCCTGAATGTGCGCAACGCGCGCAAACACAATCTACATGGGGTAGATGCCAAGTTCCCATTGGGATGCATCACGGTTGTGACGGGTGTCTCGGGTTCTGGAAAGTCCTCGCTTGTCGACGATGTGCTCTGCTCCAACCTGAGCGGCTATCTCGCCAGACCATACAAGAAGCGTGGCGATTACGAATTTGTGGATTGTGACGGCGTCGACGGCGTGGATATGGTCAACAAAGTGATCGTCATTGACAAATCCCCGCTTGGCCGTTCCTCCCGCAGCAACGCGCTGACCTACACCGGGGCGTTTGACGATGTCCGCAAACTATTCGCATCGACCCCTGCCGCAAAGACCAGGGGATACACTCAGAGCCGGTTCAGCTTCAACGTCAAGGGCGGCCGCTGCGAAGTCTGCAGGGGTGATGGCAGGATCAGTTTCGAAATGAGTTTTCTGCCGAATGTCACCATAACCTGCGAGCAATGCGGCGGGCACCGCTACAACCGCGAGACTTTGGAAGTCCGCTACGCCGGTCATAACATTGCGGACGTGCTGGAGATGACCGTTCACGAAGCGCTTGATCTTTTCAAGCCCCTGCCGAAAATAGCGCGGCGAATCCAGACTCTTGACGATGTTGGGCTGGGCTACATGCCCCTCGGTCAGCCCGTCTCCATGCTCTCCGGGGGTGAGGCGCAACGCTTGCGCCTCTCTGCCGAGCTGGCGCGCCCGCCCGAAAAGCATACCGTTTACATACTCGACGAGCCGACAACCGGTCTTCACTTCATTGACGTCAGGAGGCTTATGATGATCCTCGCAAGGCTGCGCGATGCCGGGCACTCCGTGATCATAATCGAGCACAACCCCGACGTCATGAGCGCAGCCGATTGGATCGTTGACATGGGCCCGGGCGGCGGCGATGCCGGTGGCCGAGTCGTGGCCTGCGGTCCGCCGGAGAACGTGGCTTCCTGCCCCGAATCCCTCACTGCGCCCTGGCTACGGCTGTAATCCTTTTGGATAAAAAAGTTTTGAGACGGAGCGGCGGATATGCTATAATCACCCGCGTTGTGTTCCTTCTAAGAACTGCAGCATTAATGGGTGCAATCGCAACGAGGCGGTTGCAGGTAATGCGAGATGGTCGGGCCGCCATCCATTTAACAAGCGCAAATGCGCTAAGAAAGGATGGATGACATGTTGCTTAGTCAAGGATTGGTATTGATGTTAGTGGGCTTCGGGACGGTTTTTCTGTTCCTGGTTCTCCTATGGGGCGTCTTGATTATGGGAGGGAAAATCATTTCCCGCGTATTCAAAACAGACTCCGCGGATCAGACCTCGGAAGACGATTCCGCAGTCGCAGCTGCAATTGCAGTGGCGATTAAAGCCAAACGCGATCTTGTGTTTTCGTCGGAGGGCAAATAGAAATGAAGGAAAACGACAAATCGGATATGAACAAGTCCCAGCCGGCGAATGGAGCTGAAAAAGCGACGTCCCAGTCTGGGAAAGCCGTGTTCGTAAGATTTTACTGGATGTGCCTGGGCAACGCCCTGCTGTTCGTGTTCTTTTGCATTATCCTCAACAAGCCGGAGGTTTTTCCGTCTTTCGCGGATGCTGGGGTGTGGCTTTCGGCTATCACGCTTGTGCTAGCGCGATATGCGGACATACGCTTTTTTGGCGGCAAGAATGGCTCCGGCAAGGAGCCTTCGACAATGGCGGACTGGAGAAAGTACTCCGCCACGGTCTTGGGCGCCACGGCAGCCCTCTGGCTGCTGCTCAGAATGGCGTTTTGACATCAATCGTTTTCTGGTTGCGCAACTAACCTTTGATGGGATAGGATGTGGCCAATGAACGCTCAACAGTCACCAACCCTCCGCCCTATCGGGTATTTCCGTGGCAATGCCGATTACAAATATGCCGTGCCGCGCCAGGGCGTCATGAACCCCGGCCGCCCGGGCGCAATAGAGTTGCTGCCGGGCATGGGGTTCGAACTCGTCACTCCCGATCTCGAAGGCATCGAACGTCTCTGGGTCATTTCCCATTTTCACGAAAACACGACCTGGCAGCCGCCCGCCCGCCCGTGACCCCGCCGGAGCGCGGGCGAACAGGAGTGTTCGCGACGCGCAGTCCGTACCGCCCGAACCCCCTCGGCCTTGGATGCGTCCGCCTCCTGCGCGTCGAACCTCTCAGGCTCGCCGTCGAGAAACGGATATGCTCGACGGCACGCCGATTCTCGACATCAAGCCGTATATCCCGAAAATCGACTCCTTCCCAGATGCCGCCAGCGGCTGGATCGCCGAACAGAAGCCCGACGAATGGGCCGTGGCAGAGTCCCCACTCTGCCACGCGCAGTTCGCGGCTGTGCTTGAGTGGCGGGGTCCGGACCTTGCCGCGACAGCAAAGGTCCAGCTTGGCGAAAATCCGTTTGCAACCTCTCGCAAGCGCGTCGTGCGCGATGGCGCTCGCGGCGTGTTGTCTGTGCGTATGTTCCGCATACATTTTACAGCAGATGCCGCGTCTAGAACAATCACGCTGGATTCGGTCCAGAGCGGCTGCTCGCCAGAAGAACTCGCCGACACCGCAACAGATCCATACGCCGACAAGGCTCTTCATCGCGCGCTCCTCGACCGCTGGCCACGACTATGACGTGCCGCGAGGGAAAGTCCGCGAAAACTCACTTTTATGTACTGTTGAGGAAGCAGATGCCTTGTGCTAGAATCGAGGCCATGAAAGGCGGTTGTCAATGTCGGGAGAACTGTTTGAGGAAATAATAGAGGCTTTGGGAACTTTTGCCTTCGCCATTAGCGGGATTCGTCTGGCGGCGGCAAAAAAGTACGACATTTTCGGCGCCTTCATTGTAGGCTTCGCAACGGCGGTCGGGGGCGGAACTCTCCGGGATCTACTGCTCGGGGCGCCTGTATTCTGGCTCTCCGCGCCGAGGTACCTCGCATGGACTGTTGTCGCGATGCTGTTTTTCCTGTTGTTCCGCGACTTTGTAAACAGGTTGGGTCAGACAATAATGCTTTTCGACACGCTTGGGCTGGCTCTCTTCAACATGGTTGGAATCAAAGTGGCGTTGGGCATGGGTTCATCGATGCTGGTGGCGGTCATCATGGGCACGATAACGGGAACGGCCGGCGGTGTGATGCGTGACATCCTCATTCAGGAACCTCCGGTTATTTTTCAGAAGAAGGAAATTTATGCTGTCGCCTGCCTTCCGGGCGGGGGAGTTTACGCTGCCGGGCACTATTTGGGCATAAACGATATTTTTCTGCAGATCACCACAATCATAGTAGTTATCTGCATAAGGATTATCACGCATCGGAAAAACATTTCGCTGCCGTACGCGGATGCGTAGCGGGCTTCTGCCATTGTTGCGGTGTTGTTTGCCTGCCGTACACTGGTATGAAATAGCCCTTTTGTTCTTAAAAAACGTTTTGGAGTGCTGCGACAACCTCCGGGTGCCACCGCTTTTACGGGCAAGGCGGCTCCGCAGCGCGTCGCCCTCCACTTTTAACTTTTCGCTCTAGGGGAGAAGGGCGGAAGGCCTCTGCCGCCGTAATCTAATCTTGAATGAAAACGCGCAAGTCGCTGTGGATGTGTTCTTACTCTGCCACGTGAGATTTTTGTAATCTTACATGGAAATGCAAGATTACAAAAATTGTGCCTGACGAATGTGAAATAATCTCGTGGATAATCGGAGTGGTTGCGGGTGCAAGGCGGCGTCGCGCGGATATCGCTTGCCGCCGCACTCCAAATCCCCTGCGCCGACGGCCCCGGCAGTTCGCTTGTACGCGGCGCGATACCGCCTTTTCTCTACGCAGTGTGCTAACCGGCACATTCCCACTTCCACACTTGCAATAGTGTGGAAAACATCATGGAACGCAAGTGCCTGTCATTAAACAGCTTAACTCTTGTCGCCCCTAAAAAGCCCGCTTCCACACTTGCAATAGTGTGGAAGTTGAGGCCAGCTTGCTATGTAGTTGGAAAAATTGGGAGCCGCCACTAAATTGCCACTCTAAAAAAATCGAGTTTTATGAGCCTTATGCCTTGTAAAGCTCTGCGCCGTTGGCGCGCAGGTAGTCTTTGAGTTCCTGGATGCCGATTATTTTGAAGTGGAAGACGGAGGCGGCGAGGAGTACGGTTGCGCCGGCGTTGACGGCTTCAAGGAAGTGCTCGAGTTTGCCGGCACCGCCTGAGGCGACGATTCCGGCACCTGTGGCGTCTTTGATCTGGCGGATGAGCGGCAGGTCGTAGCCCGTCTTGGCACCATCGGTGCTCTTGCTCGTCGGCAAGATTGTGGAGACGCCGTAGCCCCGCACTTTCTTTGCCCATTCTATTGCGTCCGCGCCGGTGGCGGTGCGGCCGCCGTCGATCCACACTTCGTAGCCCGAAGGCATGGCGGAGTTCTGAGCCACGTCTATGGCGACAGTCACTTTGTCCGCGCCGAATTCTTTGATCATGGCTTTGATCACTTCAGGTTTTTTGAACGCTGCGCTGCTGGTGGAGATTTTATCGGCGCCGGCTTTTAGGACGGCAGCCGCAGAGGCTACGTCGGATATGCCGCCACCGACCGTGAACGGGATTGTCGTGGCAGCGGCGACGCGTTTGACGACGTCGAGCATTGTTCCGCGGTTTTCGGCTGTGGCGGTGATGTCGAGCATCGCGAGCTCATCGGCGCCTGCAGCGCAATAGGCGTTAGCGCTTTCCACGGGGTCGCCGGCGTCTTTGATATCCACGAACTGGACGCCTTTGACGACGCGTCCGTTCCGCATGTCGAGGCACGGCATTATTTTGATTTTCTGGGTTGAACTTGTGTTCATCTGGTTTTGGTTTTCCGTTTTGAGTTTGGTTTTTTTTCAGGGGTCTCCCCATACCAACCCAGTATCTGGAGGCGCGGGAGTTCATATGAAAGCTGGCATATCACAGACATCGCCGCATTGTCGAGCGCCGGTGCGCTGATGTCCACGAAGAACGCGTATTCCCAGGGTCGGTCGGGAACTGGCTGCGACGATATGGCGGTGAGATTTAGCCCCTTGTCTGAAAATACCTCTAGGGCTGAGGCTAGCGAGCCGATGCGGTGCGGCAGGTGCATGATGATGCTGAGGCGCGAAGCGTCTGCTGTGACGATGAGCTTTTTAGTGACGGCAATGAAACGCGTCTTGTTGCAGTTGGTGTCGCAGATCTGTATCGGCAGCGTTTCGAGCCCGTTCACTGCGGCGGCTTCTTCCGAGCAGATCGCGGCGATCGTTTTGTCGCCTCTTTTCAAGACTTCGGCTGGCGCATAGGCTGTGTTTTCGATTTGCACCGCGATCCATTGTCTCGTTGCTATCGCCTGTGAGCATTGCGCAAGCGCCTGTGGATGGCTTAGAACGGTCTTGACGTTGTTGAGTTTCGTGCCAGGCAGTACGGCGAGGACATGTGCGACTGGAAGTTCGGTCGAGCGCGCTATAAAGAAGTTTTGCTGAAGCAGGCGGTAAACGGCATCGACTCCGCCACCCGATGTGTTGGCGAGCGGGAGCACCGCGGCATCTGCCGTGCCATCCATGACTTTGGAGCATGCGTCGGAGAACGACCATGCCGGTTCGCACGCCGCCTTTGGGAAAAGCTTCTTGGCTGCTTTTTCCGAATATGAACCGGCGGTGCCTCCGAACGAGACTTTGCGTATGGACGCGAGAGATCCGTCGGCCTCCATCGGCAGGATGGCGGTGGCGGTCTGGCTACGCAGTTGCGGCAGGAGCAATTCATACTGGCGAGCGCGGGATAGGCGCGTAACGGTGCGCATGAGCGAGGCTGCGGCGTCCTTCATTCCCTGGGGAGCCATATCGCGCGCGGCGTCGAAAACTTTGGCCTCGCGGTCGGCGTCGTAAACCAGCGCGCCTGAGGTTGATTTTTCCGCCGCCACTTTCTCGGCGACTTCCATACGTTGGCAGAAGAGGTCGATCACGTTCGCGTCGATTTCGTTGATTTTGTTGCGCAGCGCGGCCATGCCATTCGCCGCTTCCGCGGGGTTGCCGGGTTTTTCGGGCTTCGCGGTTTTTAGGATGTGCTTCTTGACGAGCTCGTCGAGGCCGATGAGGTAGCTGTCCAGCCCCTTCCCGCTGATTTGACCGACGCAAGCGGGCTGGATGACCGATGTGCGGCGGAACGGTTCGCGCTTATGGATGTCCGAGATATGGACCTCCATTACCGGGAGTCGTGAGAGCTGGATGGCGTCGAGCAGCGCGTAGCTGTAGTGCGTGTATGCGCCGGAGTTTATGACGATTCCGGCGGCGTAGTCCATTGCTTCGTGGATTGCGGAGACGAGTTCCCCCTCCGAATTCGACTGGAAGAAGCGGACATTGAAGCCGAGCTCAGCGGCCTTGCTTGCGAACGCCTTTTCGACATCTTTTAGCGTGAAAGTGCCGTATTGCTCGGGGTCGCGCTTGCCTAGCATGTCGAGGTTGGGCCCGTTAAGGAGCAGGATGGTCCGCTGCTTAATCTTGTCGGCGGACTTTTTTGCTGAAGCTGTTTTTTTCATGATCGTTTTCATGTTGTCGGGGTGTCATACGGGTTATGAATTCCGCAAGCCCGGCGCGGCGTCCTGTGCGTTTGAGGAAGCCGCTGCGCAGAATGAGTGAGATTTGTTCGGTGAGCGGGAGGTCGAATTCGATGCCGGGGGATTCGGCGAGTTCGGCGTATTGGCCGACTCGTGTTTCTTCGCGTTTCGGGGGAAGGGGATCGGAGCCGGCCA
>JALHHX010000361.1 GCA_022837245.1 Lentisphaerota bacterium | reverse complement strand
GGTTTCCTGGAAATGGGAAGGCTTCTTCAACATCGGCGGCGAGGCCCGCGACGGCCACCGCCCCGAGCAAGTGGAGCAGGAAATCTACGCGCTGCTCGCGGCGCTGCAGCGGGAGCCGGTGCCGCCCGAGGAATTGCAGAAGGTGAAAAACCACTTCGCGGCGACGGCCTACCGGCGGCTTTCCTCCAACTACCCGATTCTGCTCCATCTCATCCGCAACGACGGCGCCGGCCACTGGCGCGAAATCAACGAGGCCGGGCCGAAGATACAGGCCGTCACCGCCGCCGACGTGCAGCGCGTGGCCAGCCAGTACTTCACCCGGGAGAACCGGACGGTGGCCATTTACACGCGCCCCGCCGCCGCCGCCCCCACCCCCGCCGCAACCCCGCAAAAACCATGAAGAACCCGGATTCCGCACCGCTCGACGCGAACCCCGGCGCCCCGGCGATGGCCGCCGGCCAAACCCCGAAACCTCCGCGCCCCGGTTTCCGGCTCGGGTGCCTCCTGGCCGGCGGCGCCGCGCTGCTGGCAGCGGCCAGCCTCACGCCCGCCCGGGCGCAGGGGGACATCCCCGCCCGGCCCGAGCAGCTCACCTATGCGCCGCTGGTTTATGAACCGCCGGCGCCGGAGAAGTTCCGCGTCCCGCTGGCCAGCGGGCCGGTGGCCTACGTGGTGCCGGATCGCGAGCTGCCGCTGATCCAGGTGGTGGTGTATATCCGCGTTGGCGCCTACCTGGAGCCGGCCGGGCGGGAAGGGCTGGCCGGCCTGGCCGGCTACCTGCTGGCCCGGGGCGGCACGGAGTCGCAGAGCGCGGAAGCCCTCGAGGAGCGGCTGGCGTTCCTGGCCGCCCGGCTGGAATCCAGCATCGGCCCCGACCAGGGCAGCGTCAGCCTGAACCTGCTCGCCAAGGATGCGGACGAGGGCCTGGCCCTCCTGCGCGAGGTTCTGGCGGCGCCCCGTTTCCAGGAGGACAAGATTGCGCTGCGGCGGCAGCAACTGCGGCAGGACATGCAGCAGCGCAACGACCAGTCCGCCGCCATTGAAGAGCGGGAAAAGAACTTCCTGGCCTTTGGCGAAAACTTCTGGGCCAACCGGCTGCCCACGGCGGCCTCCGTGGACGCGATCACCCGCGCCGACCTGGTGCGTTTCCACCGCCAATGGTTTCACCCCGCCAACTTCGTGGTCGCGGCCAGCGGCGATTTCGACCGCGACCAGATGACGAAAAAGCTCACGGCGCTGTTTGCGGACTGGCCGTTCGCGGGGGCAACGCCGCCGCCCATCCCGACCAACACGGTCTTCGCCGCCCCCGGCGTTTACCTGGTCAACAAGGACGTCAACCAGGGGCGC
>JALHHX010000360.1 GCA_022837245.1 Lentisphaerota bacterium | reverse complement strand
GTTCATCATGGTCTGGCGCCTGTTGATCCAGAATAAGTTCCGCCGCCGGCCGCGCCCCCTCCCCTCTCCCTCCCCGCGGGGCGTTCTTCCATCTTAGGCCGCGCCTTAACGCGAGGGCTGGCGCCACTCCATGCCTTCGGCGGGAAGGGGATGGTGATTGCCAAGCCGGGCGGGAAATCGTATATATAATTATGCCCAGCCTCGTGGCCACTTTGAGCAGCGCAAGCGAGCGCGTCGTGAACCGTGCCCGGCCTTTTTTGCCGAGTGAAAATGACCGCGCCTAAGCGGTATCCGATGAAACGGTTGGCAATTCTCTCCAGTGCGGCGGCGTTTTTGCTGGCGGCCCTTCCGGCGCGCGCCCTTATTGACGCCGCGCTGCAAATGCAGTTGGGCAACCCCAGCGGCGCCACGGCCGACACCAACAATTATCACCACTACTTGATTCAGCGCCCGGTCGAGGCCCTGGATTACAACGCGACGCGCGGCCTCCCCAACTGGGTGAGTTGGAACTTTACGTCGGCGGATGTGAGCAACGCGGTGGCGCGATCCCCCGTGTACTTTACGGATACCAACCTGCCGCCCAATTTCTATCGGGTGACCTCCGCCGATTACGCGGGGTCCGGCTGGGATCGGGGCCATTTGTGTCCCTCGGCGGATCGCCTCAACAGCCGGGAAAACAATGACATGGTGTTCCTGATGTCGAATATTATGCCGCAGGCTTCCAGTCAGAACTCCGGGGTCTGGGCGCAGTTGGAGGGCGATTGCCGCAAAATCGCGAGCACCAACAACGAGATGCTGATTATCTGCGGCCCCAGCCAGTTTACCGGCGACACCATCGCTTCGGGGCGGGTTGCGGTGCCGGGGCACACGTGGAAGATTGCCGTCGTGGTTCCCCTGGGCAGCGGCTCCGCGCTGGATCGGATTGACTATTCGACGCGCGTCATCGCGGTGACCATTCCCAATTCGAACTCCGTGGGCAGCACGCCCTGGACAAATTTCCTTACCTCGGTCAATGAATTGGAAACGGAAACCGGGTTTACGTTCTTTACGGCGCTGCCGCCCAACCTCGCCGCGGTGCTGCGGAGCAAAGTGGACGGCCAACTGCCGCCGGCCCCGGCCATTGCCGGGTTCTGGCCGGCCAGCGGCAGTGCGGGCGCCAGCATCAGCATCGTCGGCACGAATCTCAACTTCACCACCAACGTGACGTTTGGGGGCGTCAGCGCGTCATTTCTCATTCATTCCAGCACCAACCTTAGCGCCATCGTTCCGGCGGGGGCGAGTTCGGGGCCCATCGTGGCCGCGACCCTGGGCGGCACCGCCGCCGGTCCCGGCGCCTTCATCGTCAGCA
>JALHHX010000359.1 GCA_022837245.1 Lentisphaerota bacterium | reverse complement strand
CCCAGCCCGCCAGGCAAAGTAGGTTGTTAAACTCGATGTAAGGGCTGTCACCGGGGTCTTCCCCGCTGGTGTTGAGGAAGAGGCGTCGGACACGGAACGGGCCATGTCGGCGGAGCCGGCGCACCACGAGACAGGCGGCGACAGCGACGCTGCCGGCACGGACTATGACAATCTCAACCGGCATCACCGCCGCAAAGGTCGTCAGCCATGATTCCACCCACCCCTGCGAAACGAAGAACGTGGCGTAAGGGGAGTCACGCTCCAACTGCTTCCAAACACTCGCCACCTCGGTCCACGCTGCCGCTGGCCGGGAAACGATGGAAAGCTCCTTGGCGGCCTCCAGCTTGCCTGGATTGGCTTGGACTGCTAGATCTTTCACCGTGTTGCCTTTTGCTGGGCGTCAGTTGGCCAAGGCTCAAATCACCGGCGATTTTGCCCATGCGGCTGGCCAATGATGGGTTCACGCCGGCTACCGTTTCACTCGGTCCTTGATCGTCTGGACGGCATTATCCCATTGCGCGGCGAAGCCGGCCAGTTGCGCGGCAAGCTCGGCCACCGGCGTTTCACTAACGAAAAAGCGCGGAATGGCCAGCGGATCTTCGCCAGCCCTGGCCGCGCCGACACAGCAGGTTACCGCCGTCTGGTGCCCGGCAGCGGCGAGCATTTGCCTCGTCTGTCCGTTGTAATCGCCGGTCTCCCCCCGTGGATAAGCAAAGTGCCGGCAGGCCTTGCCCAACCGTGCTTCGATGGCCTGTTTGGCGGTTGAGATTTGAAGGCGGGCAAACTCCGGGTCCCGGCACAAACCAAGGATGCAATGTGTTTGCGTGTGAGAACCCACTTCGAGAACATCGCCAGCAGAGGCTAATTCTGTCCACGTAGCCAGACGAAAGCAGCCCAACTGGCTCTCACCCGATAAGGCATACTGGGATTCGATAGAACTCCACCAAGCGTCCATTTGCTCCTGTGGTACTTGCGTCAGGATGGCCTTAATCAAGGCTGCAGGCCAGGAGACGGAATCATCTATAACTGTAGGGCGCTGTTGGAACTGGCATTTTTCGTTCGCCAGGCACCGCAGTTCCTGGGCACGAGCGCTTGAGCCTGTCAACTGGATCCACCATGGGATGACTGCGCGTTCTATCCAACCGGGGTTGACATAGACGATCGCCTTCACCCCGTACTTCCTCAGCAGAGGAACCGCATTCCTGACCACGTTCGCATATCCATCGTCGAAAGTGATCACGAAGCGCAAACCAGGCATCGGGCGAGCCTGTTGTTCTCCAGCGCAGCCTCCCAATTCATCCAGTGTCGCGACCTTTCCCCAGTTTTTGAAGAACTGCAAGTGCCGCTCG
>JALHHX010000358.1 GCA_022837245.1 Lentisphaerota bacterium | reverse complement strand
CTGAATGTTTTGCCATGTCTCCCCTCCCCTCACCCGACTCCCCGCTATCTGAACTCCCGCCCTCACTTCCCGCTTCCAATCGCAAGATCAGCCTGCTGCTGGCGGATGACCACCCCGTTGTGCGCCGGGGCATCAAAAGCTGCCTGACCCCCTGTCCGAGAATCGAAGTCCTGGGCGAAGCCGCCGATGGCCAGGAAGCCCTCAGTAAAACGAGGGAATTGATGCCGGATGTCCTGTTGACCGACCTGGAAATGCCCAACCTATCCGGGCTGGCGGTGGCCGAAGCGCTGCGCAAAGAACATTCCAAAACCAGGGTGCTGATTCTATCCGCCCATGCAAACCCCACCTATGTGCTGCGCAGCGCCCAGGCGGGCGCCAGCGGCTACGTCCTCAAACAGGCGCCGCCGGACGAACTCGTCCGGGCGATTGAAACGGTCAACGCCGGCCAGCCGTTTTTCAGTCCGGAGGCGTTGCACGCCACCCTCAACCAATACGTTCGCGGTTCCGGACAGGAGTTTCACCCCGCCGGCTTGACCACCCGCGAGCGGGAAGTCCTCGTTTACATTGCGGAAGGACTCAGTAATAAGGAGATGGCCGAACGCCTTCACATCAGCCCGCGCACCGTGGAAACCTACCGCGAGCGCCTGATGCGCAAGCTGGACATCCACACCATCGCCGGGCTGACCCGGTTCGCGGTTGCCCAAGGTTTGACCACCATTCCCGAATTGGCCGTTGTCTGACGCCCAATCAGCCCCGGATCGCCCGCCCGCCCAGGCTGTGGCTTCCCGGGACCGGCCTCTTACGGCAGCCGCAAGATTTCCGGGCGCAAGCTGCCTACATGCAGGTCTGGCAGCCGGCGGTCCAGCGAACCGGGCACCATGCCTTCCCCGGCCACATGGCCATCGCAGAACACCACATTCGCCTTGTGCGCGTGCCGGAAGTGGCCATTGGGGTAATAGGCGCGACTGGCGTAATTCGTCGGCGCATCGAGATAATAGAACTCTTCCAACCGGGGATTCGCAGGCGAGGCCGGAGCCTGAAAATCGTTCACCTGCGCGGCATCTCCCAGCAGGGCCTGGTCCGCCGGGCGCGTGATCTGCGCAATCCGCACCGGCGGTTTCTTTAACGAAACGGAAAGCGCGAGGTTGTAACCGTAACCATAGGCCGCCCCGGACGCCTTGAGCTTGAACCTGGCCAGGCTATAGTCGAGGGCTGGGCAGATTTCCACTCCGCGCCCGCGCAGATAGGGATAAAGCGCGCCCCTCGTCGCATCGAAGGGCCGTTGGCCTTCCTCCCCGGGGCCCAGCCAGCCGAACCAGCAAAGCTGGCCCACGTTCGTTTGCCCCATC
>JALHHX010000357.1 GCA_022837245.1 Lentisphaerota bacterium | reverse complement strand
CCCGCCTAGTCCTAAGGTGTTGCCCTAAGTCTGCGCGCACACCACATTTTGTCAAATCAGAGGCTACTTTGGCTTACCAACACACTTTAAAACCGAGTCGAACCGGGGGAACGGTTGAACGAAAAAGCGTTCTACGCCATCTACACGCAGGGCAACCTCGCCCCCTACGAAGAGGAGGGCGAGGAGGAGGCCATGGACCTCAACGAAGCGCGGGAGCTCTTGCGGCAGCTGCGCGAAGATCAGCCGGAGCTCTACGAGCGCGTCACGCAATTGCGCGACGGTGTGCGCTGCGGGTATGCGAATGGGGAAAACGGCGCCGTGGTGCTCTGTCGGGCGGGGCCTTACCGCCAGCTCTATCAGGTAGACGCGCAGGGGGAGATCGTCAGCCGCGACACAGCGCGCATCCTTTATCGCATGAAATGCACCCCGGACACGCCGGCCGTCGCCCTGCCCCCTGATCACAACGCGCAAGTCAGGCGCGTCCAACAGGCGTTTGAGCGTGAAGTCCGCGCCCGGCAGGCGGAGCAACAGCACACCCTGGCGTTGACCAGGGCGCAGCAGTACGTCCTGGCGGAATTGCGGGTGCTCTACGCTGAGGCAGATGAGGGGCTACGTCGTCAGATCGCGGCGCTTGATGCGCTCTTTCAGCAGCCGCTCACCCGGCCGGCGGTGCGCGCGGCCCTGAATCAAGTGCGGCGTGAGCAGCTCACGGGCCGGCCGCTGCTGGAAGCTCTGACGCAGCTGGTCCAGCGGCACGGGCTAGAGGGGATGGAGGAGACACCGTCACGTCGTGCGGCGGCCAACGAGGAGGAGCGTGAAGCCCTTCCGCTCATCGTGTGCAGCGAAGCATGGCGGGAATGAGGCTCGTTACCCGTCACCGCGGCCTGGGGAACGCCACCGCTGGTGAGCGCAGTTATCAGGGGACGCTGCAAACCTTCGACCGTGGCTTCATGGTGCAGAGCGATTCGCGGGTCACCTACGTGTTTTACGACAATGGCCGATGGGAACGCCGGTAGCGCGGCAAGAGGCGGCGGCAATCAGATTTTTACACCTGGCCGTGGTAACGGATAATTGACAAGGCGTTGGTTTGCTCTTATACTTGAAGCAACATCAACAGCAGGTTTGCTGTCATTGTTCCACGACCGCAGTATCCAGATTACGGCATAGAATCTTGTTCGGACAAATGCATCTCACTATCAAATCTACATCGCCCGCTTGAATGAGCGTGAACTGAAGTTCACGCTACGCTTGCCGTTGACAAATTTTGAGATTCGTTAGTCGCTGAGTTCGCAAAGCGCGCAGAGTCTTTTATTTCTCTCTATGAACTCTGCATCCTCTGAATTCTGTGTG
>JALHHX010000356.1 GCA_022837245.1 Lentisphaerota bacterium | reverse complement strand
CACCGCCATCTACGGTTCCAGCGGACTGGCCACTGCCACCTGGCTTAACAACCTAACGCCTGCGGCTGTTTCTGGCGCTTTGGTTATGTCCGGCAACGTCGTCGGCGATCCGCTCTTTGCATCAACCTCTGCCAGCGACTTCCGAGTCTTAAAGACTTCACCAGCGATTGACGCGGGTCTCGACTTGTCCGCCGTTGGAATCGTCGCGGACGTCGCGGGGACGCCGCGTCCGACGCGCTATGGCACGGACATCGGGTGCTATGAGGAGGCTCAGTCAGCCCGAGTCCTAAATTTGGCGCCGGTGGCAACTAGTTCAGAGGCGGTGCTGGGCGGCAAGCTGGTTTACGACGGAGGGCTGCCGACTAGCGGTACGCTTTACTGGGGCACAGCAGACGGGGGGACAGACAAGAATGCCTGGCAGCAATCGATGGTGTTCGATCCAGTCGCCTCGGGTCAGGTGTTCATGACGACCGTCACTGTTGCAAGCGCTTCGACCTACTATTTCAGGACAGTGGCGAGCAACAGCTACGACGAAATCTGGGCGATCGCCTCGCAGCCGTTCACCACATACGCGGGTTCGGCGCAGGATCGCGTGTGGACGGGGGCCGGGGCGGATTCGCTTGCGAGCAACCCTGCCAACTGGCTTGACGGCATAGTGCCGCAAGCGGGCGACGGCGTGGTGCTTTCCTCCGACTATCCGGCAGACATGACATGGGACTCCGCCGCGCCGGGGACAGTGGCGTCCTGGTCACAAGGAGCCGGCTACACGGGTAGCGTTACTTTTGAAACCGTCTATGGTGAGAGCGGATTTACGGTTTTCACCATCACCGGCGACACGTCTGTACATGGTGGCGTCTGGACGCACAAGGCGAATGGCACGACGGAGGCGAACCGGTTGGCAGTAGGAGTAGGTGGCAACTTGACGATCGGAGCAGATGCCGCGGTGGATGTCACGGGAAGGGGCTATGTTGCCAATTCCGGGCCAGGCAAGTCAGGCTGGAACCCAGGGCTTGGAGGCGGCGGGGCTACACATGGTGGCGTGGGCGGCAGCTACAATGCGCATCACGCGCCACGCACCACGTACGGTTCCGTCAACGCGCCTGAGAATCTGGGCAGCGGAGGTGGCAACCAGAACGCTTCAAATCCTGGCATTGGCGGCGGTGCCGTGAAGTTGGCTGTCGGCGGAGCCACTCTTCTTGATGGCAGAATCACCGCCGATGGTTCATCCGGTGCGGCTGGCGCGGCTGGTGGCACAGGGATTCCAAATCAATTTTTTCGCGCAGAAATCCCTCTCCTAAACACCGTTGATTCAGTCAATAAGGCTGACTGACGGAATAACAAAACAAAAAA
>JALHHX010000088.1 GCA_022837245.1 Lentisphaerota bacterium | reverse complement strand
TGCGGGTCAAGGACGTGGACTTGGAACGTCTTCAGCTAGCCGTTCAGTTTGGCAAGGGCGGAAAAAGCCGACTGACCATGATTCCGCAGAAACTGGAGCCTGCACTGAGGGCACACCGCGAGCGGTTGCGGAATCTGTACGCCAAAGATCGCGAGGCTAATTTACCCGGCGTGGAACTGCCTGAGGCGCTGGAGCGAAAGTGGCCCAAGGCGGGCGAAAAGTTCATCTGGTTTTGGTTCTGGCCTTCACGTAATCTGATGCGTGACCATCGCAACGGCATTATCCGACGGCACCATGTGCTCGATGTCACATTCCAAAAGGCAATCCGTGAGGCAGTAGAAAGGGCTGGTTTTGACAAACGGGTCACGCCGCATACGCTACGGCACAGTTTCGCGACGCATCTGCTGGCAAGCGGCGTCGGCATCCGCGATGTCCAAGACTTACTGGGGCATGCCGACATCTCCACGACTGAAATCTATCTGCATACTGCAAAACATACCGGCATCGGCGTACGCAGTCCGTTTGAGACGTTGTGAACACGAAGGAAACATCATCCCAACGCGGGGGCGCACCTCGGAAATTGAATTCAAGGCAGAACAAATGAGTCGTCGGTACCGGCTATCCATTTCGCGAGTCGTTCGTTGAGGGAGGCCGCATGAGCCGCCGCGTCATCGACGAGATCCGCCGTCTCGACATCCCGGCGAAGTGCAAGGCGGAGCTGGCGATGCTCTGCGCCAAGGCCAGGAAGCTCGGCATGCGCATCCTGCGCTTCATCCGCTCGCACCGGGAGTTCGCCGAGGCGATGCTGCTGGGCGCCATCGTCGCCTTCCTGCTCAACAAGGTCCCGCTCCTCGGCGGCTTCCTGGCGCTCTGCGCCCTGATGACCGCCGCCGCCATCGGCCTCTTGCGCGAGCTGCGCGATGACTTCGAACGGTTCTTCGACAGCGACGCCCTGGCCGTCTGAACCGGTTCGAGTCGCTAGCCGCTAGTCGCTAGTGGCTAGTGCCTCTGGCCGTACACGTACACGTACACGTACACGTACACGTGCACGTTCACGCCAATCGCGCATCGACAAAGCGTCAAAGCACCTGAACCTCGGCGTTGAGCGATTACGATTACGATTACGATTACGATTATGAATCCTGAACCCTCACACAACCCGAAAGGAAACCCCATGAAAATCACCGTCTCCCGCGCCGAGCTGCGCACGATGATCGCGGGCTTCGCCAAGATCGTCCCCGGCAAGTCCAGCATCCCCGCCCTCGGCTGCGTCCGCCTCGACATCCGCCCCGACGGCCTCGTGGCCCACGCCACCGACCTCGACCAGCGGGCGAGCTACCGCTTCGAGCGCCCGGCGCTGGAAGGTCGCGGCTCGATCCTGCTTCCCTTCCACCTGCTCAAGGACTACGCCAAGGGCGCCCCCGACGACCGGATCGTCCTGGCCACCGACGGCCGCACCGTCTACGCGACATACCCCGTGGCCGGCCACTCGGTGACGACGACGCTGCTCTGCGCCTCCCCCGCCGACTGGCCCGCCGACGAAGGCGAGATTCCGACCGCCGAGGCCGAAGGCTTTCTCGCCGCGTTCCGCCGCGTCTCGCGCTTTACGAGCCTCGACGCCTCCCGCCCGGTGCTCTGCGGGGTTCACATCGATCCCAGCGGCAGCGGCGACCGCAACGCCACGCTCGTCGCCACCGACGGCCGGCGCTTGACCTGCTGCAACTCCCTCAAGCTCGACCTCGGCACCACGGGTGGCAAGGACGACAAGGAGGAAGACGCGGGCGTCGTCGTGCCCGCGACGAAGTTCCTGGCGTGGCAGGGTCTGCCCGGCGAGGCGTCCTTCGGGGTCTCGCGCGGCAAGACCGCGACGCGGGTCTGCATCCGGGCCGGATCGTGGACGTACGTCGTCAAGACCATCTCCGGGCGCTACCCGAACTGGCGCAACGTGGTGCCGGGCGAAGCGGGCATGACGCACCGCATCGCCTTCACGGACGCCGAGGCATCGTCGCTGCGGCAGATCCTGCCCACGCTCCCCGGCCAGGACGCCATCGCCCTGGACGGGGCGGACGGCCGTCTCGCGCTGCGCGTGGTCGACGACGCCGGGAAGCCGCTGGCGATCCCGCTGGCCTCCGCCGTCTACGAGGGCGGCGGCTGCCGCCTGCTGCTCGACCGCCGCCACCTGCTCGACGCGCTCGACGCCGGCTTCAGGAACTTCCTGTTCGCCGACACGGTCTCGCCGGTCGTCTCCCGCGACGGCATCGGGGGCATGCACGTGCTCATGCCGATGCGCGACACGGGGAAGCCGCCCGTGGCGGAGTCCGAACCGTCCCACGCGTCCCATGCGTCCGCCGCACCGGCGCCAGCGACCACCACGCCCACCACGCCCACCAAGCAAACCGAAAAACCCCAGGAGAAAAACGAGATGAAACCCGAATCCCCGAACGTCCAGACCCCCGCGCCCGCGTCCACGCCCCAGCCCTCGCCTTCGGCGGCGGCGCTGGATGCGTTGCAGGCGTCGTTCGAAGCGGCCAAGACGAAGCTGCGCGAGGCCCAGTCCGCGCTCGTCGAGGTCGGAGCCTCCCTCCGCGATGCCATCCGCGAGGAGCGCCAGCGCCGCACCGAGGCCGAAAGCGTCAGGAGCACGCTCCGCAAGCTCCAGTCGATCAGGGTGTAGGCCGCGTCGCCCGACGCCGCCCAGCCCCTGCCGGCCGTCGCTCCACGAGGAGCGGCGGCCGCCCTCTTTTGTAGTGGCTAGTCGCTAGTCGCTAGGACTCGCCGCGAACCCCTTGCGGCAGGTCATGGCGGGGGAGGCATAAATGGCATCGGGGAATTGAACGTCACGCATGACCGGCGGTGTGGAGCCGCAGAGCGAAGCGGCGCGGCTTTACACCGTACGTGTCGATGCGATTGTTGGGATTCTATTCTTGGGATTCTATTCTTCAAGGTGTTTCTCAATAAGCTCCTTGATGTAAGCGGGCAGGTGCTTCTGAAGCTCCAAAGTTCTTTCCCTCAATTTGTCGTACACCGATACTTCAGCACCAGACCAGAGAATATCAGCCCGTCTGGTTTGCCTCATCGCAACATGTTCATATGAGTCAGGATAAGCCCAGTAGCATTTCTTGCATATTTGTTTGTCCTTTAGATCAAGCCAGTTTGCACAATGCTCACAAGACCACGACTTTGCCCGGTTTGCTGATCCCGAAAGAAGCATGTAGTCCGCTGGATCGTTCATGTTCTCGGCATCGTCACCGGCGACCTCAAAAGGAACTCTGTGGTCGATCTGCAAATCCCTTTCAGGAAACTCCTCCAAATAGATGGCGCATCTTGCGCCATCTGTTTCAATAAGTTTTGCTTTCAGCTCCTTGGAGAATGCTGTGCGTCCAGAAAGCTTCGAGAACCTTGCCTTCTTGGGATCTCCGAACCGATAGGCCCCAATGCTCCTACCGTCGGCGGCTTGCACTCGAAATGTCTCAAGCGGAATCCCTTGTTCGCGCACGTCTCGTGCAGCTCTTGGTGGATGATTGTACCCGTACGTATTCTTCAATTCCTCTGTCGTAATAAAACCATGCTTCAAAATGTGGTCTATAACAGTCTTGGGACGTTTTGCTGTGACTGCTTTACATTGCTCGACGAACTTCTTGGGTAAACGAGGCTTCTTCATGCACGTCCCTCCATCAAGCAAAGTTGTTCTCCACGCGTGTAGCGATAGAGCGTTGGGACGTGTGCAAGTTCATCTGCCAATGCTGGGGAGAGATAGAGTGACTCTATGGTGACATCCTTCCTGCCCAACAGAGTCGCTTGAGATGAGCGTCCCGCATCAAGCTCGATCAGCGTCAGGTTCAACTCATCAGGCAAGGTCTTCCCATAGGATTTATCACCTGTCCGACCATCATAACTCACGATATACCTGATTTGTCTGGAGTTTAGTTCCTCCAATGCTTCCACAAATTCACAGAATTGCACGCTCTCCAAGTAGCGTGTGTCTCGATTGCCGCATACACCTTGATAAGGCGGATCCATGTAGACAAGGTCTTTAGGCTCAGCGAGTTTGAGTATATCTCGGTAATTGGCAGATGCAGTTGCAGTTTTACCTTTCAAGAAATATGAAGCCCCCATGATCTGCATTTTCATTGTCTGGGGCTTCATCCCTTTTCGCCTGTTGTCTGGGCTTTGATTGAATTCCCCGCGAGCATTGTAACGGACGGAAGCCTTGACACAGCGTGCCAGCAGATACAGAAACAAATGTGGGGCTCCGGTTCGATTGAATTCATCGCGAACCTTGACGTAGAATGCTTTAGGATCGGCAAGCTGATCGTTCCAGAGATTTGTATATTTCTCTGCCAATTGGTCGGGTCTGTTGATTATTTCTTCCCAAAGGTCAATAAGCGGCTTGTTCAAATCGTTAAGATGAAAGCTCTGCGCCAAACCCGCTTCAGCTGTGGCGATTGTCATTGCTGCGGAGCCCGCAAAAGGCTCATACAGAACATCAATTTGTTCGGGGAAATAGCGCAGGATATCAGGAGCAAGGTTCCTCTTGCTTCCCTGATAGGGTATCGGGTGTGGCAGCTTCTTTAGTTTCATGCGTTCAATCTATCCTTCTAAGGTCTCGAATACCAGTTTCATCTGTTTCTTCTCAAATCCCAACATCGAGCGATACTCCTCCGCAGCGCCCGCGTCTCGCTCGCCCTGGTACCAGAGGACGCCGGCGATGCGTAGCCGGTCTTGAAGTCGGGACGCGGGAAGCGCTCCACCGCGAGCAGCGGCAGCGCCATCGCCCAGAGGCAGGCGCACAGCAGGAGGCGATGGAGACGGTGTCTACGCCCCGGCATGCGGCCCTCCCTTCAGGAGGTAGGGCTGGTCCGCCGGGACGCGGCGGAAGGCGCCGGCGGGGCAGACGCGGGCGATCGCGCATTCGTTGCAGTTCACGCAGCGGTCGTGCCGCACCTGGAGAAAGATCGAGCCGTTGCCGAACTGGGCGCAGCCCTTGACGCAGATGGCGCAGCCAATGCAGCGATCCTCGTGGATGCTGTATTCGTAGAAGGGGTCTTCGATGAAAGTGCGTTCGATGGCACCGACGGGGCAGAGCTGGTTCTCCGCCGCGGAGTCCTGCCGCTTCGCCTGGGGGTGGTGATAGCCGCCGCAGAGCTTGCAGTAGCCGCAGAGCGCGTAGGCGTGGACGGCCTTGACCGCCGAGGGCTTCAGTACGCAGGCCGTCTCGCATCGGCCGCATTGGATGCATTTGGCGGGATCGAGCTGCCACACGGACGACGGCGCGGCGAGGCGCGAGGCGGTGCGGCCCGAGACGGCGCCGACGGCCACGGCGGCGAAGAGCAGGCCGCGGCCGCAGCGGCGCAGCCATTCGCGCCGATCCATCCTCTCGCCTCCCGGGTGCCTGATGTCCATTTCCAAGAAATTCCTTTGCAACGCCTCGCCGCGTTCGGACTGTGCGGAACGTCAAACTTGGAAGGCATTATAGCAAAGTCCGATTTCCGGGGAAAGTCCACACATTTTATCCCTATCGATTGCTGGGGGTCGGGACGAACTTCGTCGCCGGATACAATGCTCCGCGAGGTGGCAGCACTTTCAGTGTCACGGGGTTGGCATTGAGCCTGTACCAGCCCCATCACATCGCTTTTGTATCCGAACGATACGAAGAACGCATCTACGTGGATGGTCGGTTGGTAGGTAGCCGCGCGACGGGTACTTCCATCGTGGATCACGGCAGCAACAAGGGTTGCCTGGGTGGCGGAACGTTTGGGACCGGGTGGGTGGGCTACATCGATTCGCTTCGGCTTTCCGACACGATCCGCTATGCGGGAAGTGAGTTCATTCCGCCACTGGGTGATATGACAGCCGACGGGAGCACGTTGTTGCTCTACAACTTCAATGAGTTGCCTGGAAGTCTCACCACTGCCGATTCGAGCGGTAACGGCAGAACAGGCACTTTGGGCATGGGGTATATTTCGGGCGCGACGTCGCCGGAATTCGTCTCCAAGGTTCCTGGGCCTCCCGCCCTGTCGATAGTGAAACAAAACGGATGTAGCCTGATTGCTTCGGATCTGATCCCGGGATGGGCTCATGTTTTGGAGACCTCGACGTCGTTAACGGCCGGATCATGGACGACGAACGCGGAATGGATAGCCACGGGGACGCAAACGAACATGCCAATCAGCACGACCAGCGAGAAGCAGTTCTTCCGATTACTTGCCAGGCCGTGATAACGCAGGGACAAGGATCCTGTTAAGCGCGAACAACCCCGTCGTGGGTACGCGCTACCGCTCGCCCCATACAAGGAGCGTTGGACAGAGATGAAAGACAATCCGAGAGAGGTTTCGTGATTCGCACCCTGGGAACTTGCTCGGTAAAAGCCGAACGCGGCCTGGCACGGCGCGAGGGGCGTCCTGTGCCAAGCCGCGTACGGCCGGGATGCTGGCGGATCGAGCCGACGGGTCTAGGGTTGTGGTGCCGTTTCGGTGGAGGCCGGAGCGGCTTGCGTTTCGGGAGACGCTTCCGCAGGCGCCGCTGACGTTTCGTCGGTCGCCGGTTCGGCATGAGGCGCCTCGGCGGCTTCCTTCGCAAGCTCGGCCTCGGGTGCCGCTTCGGTCTCGGGCTTGGTCTTGGGTTTCACGAGGTCGGTCCGGGCGAGGGTGAATTTCTGCGCGGTGGACGGGGCGACGAGGTAGGTCCACTTCCCGGCCTTGCCGTTGAATTCCGCGACCTTCGTCTCCGCCACGGCGTTTTCCGCCGCATTGGTTCCGGTGGGCGCGAAAGACGCGGCGATCCGGAAGGCGCGGTCCTGGCTGTTGGTGGTCGGCGCGCCGACGTGCGCGGTGTAGGTGATGCCGTCGGCGTACACGGCGCGGTAGACCGTGCCCGTGGCGAAGCCGAGCGCGTCGTCCGTCAGCGCGGGGGCGGCGATGCCGTTGAAGCGCAGGTAGGAGAGGGCGGAGTCGAGGCTGTACAGCTTGCCCGAGTCCATCTCCTCGTCGGCGCCGAGGTCGGTGACCGTCCATGCGCCGTTCGTCTTGACGAGCGCGAGGTCGGCGCCGGCGTTCGAGATCTCGATCGCCTGGATCGTCGAGCCGGACGGGGAGGGGATCTGCATGTCCACCCAGTCGGTGACATCGCCGTCGAGGGAGGTGAGGGTGTCGTCGACGAGATAGACAGCGTTCCTGCCCTCGACGGTGACATAGCGTCCGTCGGGGTAGCTGCCGAAGCCCATGTCACCTGACTTGCGCATATACTGGTCGCCGAGCGCGAGTTCGGCGAGCGTTTTTCCGGCGGCGTCCTTCAGGCGGATGGTGGTGGGGTTGGCCATTGAGCGGCCCGGGGCTTCCTGTCCCGCCTTGAGTTCGGCGAGTTTGAGGACGTTTTCGCGGATCTTGACGAGATCCGCGGGGTACCCGTGCAACGCCGAGACCGTCCAGCCGGCGTCGCTGGAGGTGAGCGTGAGCGTGTCGCCGGAAGGCTTCGTGATTTCGATGGTGGCGACTTGGCTGACGTCCAGTTGTGGAAAGAGTTTCTTTCCATGTGCGGCGGGTGTTTTGACGGCGTTGCGCTGGCCGCTAAGGAAGGCGAGGCCGACGAGGACGACGGCCGCGCCGGCGAGCATGGCGAGTTTCTTCGAAGTCATTTTCAGTCGTTTCCTTTCCGACGGGCGGACGAATCGGCCCGCCCGTCTTTGTGAAGAGTTCAGCGGCGCTTCCGTCGGATGCCGCGAACGAGGCCGAAGCAGGCCACGGCGCAGGGGACGAGCGCGATGTTGATGACCTTGAGGCGCAGGCCGAGGCTTTCGATGTCGCGATAGAGGTTCTTGCGCACGTCCTTGAGCTGGCGACGTGTTTGCGCCTGCGTCTGGCGGAAGCGTGCGATTTCCTCTTGCTGTTCCTTCGAGAGGATCAGCCGTTCGGAGCCTTTCTTCTGGCGCTGAAGTTCGGCGAGACGGTTTTCGGTGTCGCGAAGCGCGGCTTCGAGGCGGTCTTCCTCGGCCTGCCACTGCTTCATCGCGGCGACTTCCAGTTCGTCGACCTTGGTGAAGGGGCGGTTGAATTTGCCGCGGGAGCGGATGCCGATGGTCTCCGTGTGTCCGGCGAGTTGCTCGACAGCGCCGCCGAAGAGCGTCAGGTTCTCGTTGATCGGCTGCGGAATCTGCCCGAAGAAGGTGTTGACCATCTGCACGCAGAAGGAGTCGTGGAGGAAGTCCGCGTCCGCGAACACGACGACGGCGCCTTCGCCGGACTTGAGCCGGTCCGGGACGGCGTTGGTTCCGTCGTCGGCGATGCCGTTGGGGAAGGCGGTCTTGAACGTGCCCTGGAGACGGGCGGCGAGCACGCGCTTCACGCCGTCGGGCACGAGCTGGTGCTTCACGCCGTTGAGACCCATCTGGAGGGAGGCCGCATCGATGAGGCAGGACTCACTTTCCGAGGAGGTAACGAGGGGCGTGAAGACGACGCCGTCGGTCTTGCGGGCTTCCAGGGAGCCGGCAAACGGCAGCATGACCTGGGAGAGCTGCGAAGTGAGCAGCTCGTCGCGCGAGAGGTTGTTGGGTCCGAGGGAGAGGAACGCGGGGTTTTCCTCAACGCCGCCGCGACCGTCGTTGAGCCGTGTCACGGCGGCAAGGTCGGCGACGACCTTCGTCGTGTCGAAGCCCACGCCCCAGGCGTCGAAGAGCGGGCCGAGCGTGGAGGCTGCCATGTCGCCGCCCATTGACATGGTCATGGGGTTTTTCTCCATCGTCTCCCGCAGGTCGATGACGTTGAACGGATCGACGAGGGCGATGAGACGGCCGCCGCGCAGGACGAACTGGTCGAGCGCGAGCAGCGTCTTCTCGGAGAGGGACTTCGGGTGGACGACGACGAGCGTCTTGACGTCGGGGTCGATGGACTCGGCATCGGGCGCGATCTCGCGCAGCGCGTAGTCGGCGCGCAGCTCGCGGAACGCGGCCCAGCCGCGATCCTGCTGCTGTCCGCGCTGCATCATCATCATGGGATTCTGCGGGGCGCCGAGGACGGGCAGGGGGCTGAGGACGCCGACGACGGGCTTCTCGGGCCAGGCGACGCGGGCCACGAGGCGCGTGATGTCGTACTCGAGCGTCTGCTCGAGGCGCGGGCTGAAGCCGGGGATGGCGGCCTCGTGGTCGCCGCAGACGGCGACGAGCCCGAAGTAGACCGGGGCGCCGAACGGGTTGGCCTGCTGCGGCTCGATGCCGTAGCGTTGCGCCCATTCCTCGGCGTCGGAGTCCGGCTTGGGGTCGTACTGCTCGAGGCGGATGCGGCCCTTGCCGGCGATCTCGTATTCGCGCAGCAGGTCGCGGACCTGCCGGGCGTACGTTTTGAGCCCCATGGGCATGTCCCGGGCGCTTTCGCTGAAGAAGAGCTTCAGCGCGACGTCGCCTTCGAGCTTGCCGAGGAGCTGCCGGGACCCCTTGGAGAGGGTGAAGAGTCGCTGTTCGGTGAGGTCGAAGCGCAGACGCAGGTTGGCGGCGATCACGACGAGGGCGCCGATGATGACGAGCAGGACGGCGAGTCCCGCGACGCCGGCGCCGAGGTGCTTGAGGGTCTTGGCGGTGGAAACGGTTTTCACATCTGACATGGTTGATGCTCCTCTCATGGTCCTAGGAGGCCTTGCGGCTGTCGGTCACCACATGCGCGGCGGCGAGCATGAAGACCATCACGCCGACGTAGTAAGCGACGTCTTTGAGGTCGATGACGCCGCGGCGCATCGAATCGAAGTGCTGGACGAGGCTGCACGAGGCGAGGGCCTCGACGAGCTTGACGGGGACACCCCAATTGGAGACGGCGTTGATGAACGGATCGAAGCCGATGATCATCAGGGCGAAGCAAATGGCCAGGGACGCGACGAAGCCGACGACCTGGCTGCGCGAAAGCGCGGAGGCGAAGATGCCGATGGCGACGCAGGCGCCGGCCAGCAGCAACGAGCCCGCGTAGCCGGCGACGATCGCGCCGGCGTCGGGGTCGCCCAGCCAGATCGTGGTGATCACGACCGGGAAGGTCAGTCCCAGCGCGATGGCGATGAACGCCCAGGCGGCGAGGAACTTCGCGACGAGCGCCTCCGCGAGGGTGACGGGCAGCGTGAGCAGCAGCTCGATCGTGCCGTTGCGCCGCTCCTCGGCCCACGCGCCCATCGTGGCGGCGGGCACGAGCAGCAGGTAGACCCACGGGTGCCAGAAGAAGAAGGGCGTCAGATCCGCCTGCCGCTGTTCGTAGAACATCGCGACGGCAAAGGTCATGAAGCCCGTCAGCGCCAGGTACGCCACGAGGAAGACGTAGGCGACTGGCGAGTCGAAGTAGACTTTGAACTCGCGCCTGAAGATGGCGCGGATGGTGGTGCAGCTAGCCATGGTTTGTAACCTCCTCCGTCAGGGTCAGGTTGCGGAAGACGACGTCGAGGCGCCCTTGCGGATCCTGCGCGCGCAGCTCCGCAGGCGTCCCGTTCGCGACGATGCGTCCGCCGGCGATGACGAGCGCGCGGGTGCAGACGGCGTCGACTTCTTCGAGAATGTGGGTGGAGACGATGATGGCCTTGTCGGCCGCCATCTCCTTGATCATCTGGCGGACGACATACTTCTGGTTCGGGTCGAGCCCGTCCGTGGGTTCGTCCATGATCAGCACCTGCGGGTCGTGCAGGATGGCCTGGGCGAAGCAGGTGCGCTGGCGGTAGCCTTTCGAGAGCGTCTCGATCGTCTGGCGGCGGACGTTGTCGAGGCGGCTTTTCGCGATGGCGGACTCGACTTTCTCGGCCAGCGCCTTGCCTGTGAAGCCGCGCACGCGCCCGATGAACGTGAGAAATTCTGTCACAGTCATCGTGTTGTAGCTGGGCGCGTTCTCGGGCAGATAGCCGATGCAGCGCTTGGCTTCGACGGGGGCGGCTCCGATGTCGTGGCCGCAGACGACGGCGGTGCCGGACGTGGGCGGGATGAATCCGGTGATCATTCTCATCGTGGTGGACTTCCCGGCGCCATTTGGCCCCAGAAAGCCCAGAACTTCGCCTTTTGCGACCTCGAAGGATATCCCTTTGACGGCCTGCAGCGGACCGAAGTTCTTTTTCAAGTTGCTTACGGTTAACATGCTTTCTCCTCGACTTGTGGTTCAAGAAAAAACACCGCCCGCGGCATCGTGACGCGGGGGCTCGTCCGGATCTGGACTGTGCCAAATAAGGCGTTTTTCTCTCAAGCAGGATGTATGCCATGCATGGGGAGTCACCATCGTCGCCACCGGCTGCCCGTTTAGATACAGGATAGTCCCGGATTTGCCATGGTCCACCACGCCGGTGGCGGCGGTGCCGAAAGCCACCGTCGGTGCCGCGCCGAGGTAGTCTTGAAGGCTCTCCATGGGCGTGGCGTTGGTGAGGGTGGCGTCGCCGTCGATGACGACCGCCTGCCCGGCGACGGGCACGCCCTCGCTCCAGTTCGCCGCGGTGTTCCAGTCGCTGCCGGACACCGCCGTGAAAGTGTTGGCAGCACCCGCCGCAATTAACTTTTTCACTTGTTTTTATCTCCTGCTGTTTTTTTGCGCTTTACCTCTTTGCGGCACTTGAACTGTTTCCGCTAGCTTCCATTCACCACCACTAACAAGCCACTAGTTGAACATGTTATGCTTTGGATTGGAATGCAATTGTCACCTTAAGTTCGTTGGCGTCGTTAACATTGTTTTACGTTGAACACATTTTTTAGCTCTTGGACAGGTTACACAATGACGAACTATCAAGTCAACAGAATTTCAATTTCTTATTTGACATAGGGTGCATCGTCAGATTTATGCGGGCTTACTTTGTATATCCACCTGCGGCAGGCCTTTCACCAGGAAGTTGGAGTACTCGCAGAGCCTGTTGGATTTGAGCAGAGCACGCAGAGGCAGTAGAGGCTTCGTGCTTTTTGGAGACCAGAACATGCCCGGCTGCTTGAAGCGCTGGCAGACCACGGTCTTGCATCCGGCTTCGATTACGCCTGATCCGATATGCCATCCCTTTGCGATGTATTCGTCGTACTTCATCCGGCTTTTGTTTTCACGGAAGTAGTTGAGCTCCTTTTCCACGGCCTCCGAGCCGGAGCCCTCTTTGCGGGCCCAGTTTATGATGCCATCTATCTTGCCATCACGCATGCGGTCCCTGTGGTACTTGAATTTCCTTTTGAACGCCTTGGTGTTCTCCGTCATGCCCATCGCGCAGAGCAGTGCCTTGAGGTGTTCCGCCGCATGGTAGAAATCAAGCAGGGGTTCCGCAAAAGGGAAGAAGTTGCGGTGCACGCTTCTAAGCCATTTGCCGCCATCCGTGAGAAACAGCGTTTTGGAGGGTTTTTCCCGGAAACGACGGTCGAACTCCCTGCGCAGCTGCCGTCCGTAGGATTCCCATTTCTCCGTCGTCGCCGTATATGTCGTGGAATCCGACTTGCGGAACGGTTCGTTCCCGGAATCGACACCGCCGATGAAAATCGCCCCCACTTTCGCCTCCCTGGTCTTCGCCCCCTGGTCTTCGCCCTGCCGTTTCTGCCTTTCACGCCCCTCATATGCTTTCTGCGGTAGCGGATGCCGGTTCCGTCGCCTTCGACGCAGACGACCTCGCCCGGCTCCGGCTTTCCACCCGAGGGCGTCCGGGAATTCAGGAAAGACGACACACGCTGGCTCTGCCTCCGCGCCAGGCTCATGACCGCGTCCTTGCCCATGAAGAAGCCGTGCGTTTTCGAAAACTCCTCTGCCGCCTCGGAGGCCAGAAGAGCATCAAGGAGATTGCGGCACATCCCGTTGGCCGCATCGAAGAGCGCCTGCTCTAGAGTCATGGTGCAGGCAATCCCGGCCGACTCCACGGAGTCGACGGCGGCATCCATCACGCGTCTTATTTGCTGCGAGCCCTGGAAGACGATGCCAAGGACTTTTTTTTAGATCGCTCTCTCCTCCCAGAAGTGTGGTGGCGTCGGCCAGGGTGAGTTCGTCCAGAAGCTTTCTCGCGGTGGCGCCTGAGGAGACTGCCTCGCGGAATTGCGCAAGTCGCGATTCCGGGATCCGCACGGAGTGGTTCCTGCCATCGTGCCACCACTGGAGTTTGTGGTAGACCGCCGTAGAGCCATCGGCCAAAATCCGCTTGTCCTCGCAGATCTTCCCCTGGAGCACGCATGGGAGCTTGATCATATCGGCTAGTATTTCGGAGCGGTTTCTCGTGGCTGTAGTGTTTTCCATGTTTTTTCCCTTGGGTGGTGGTTGATGTCTAGCATTCTAGCGCATACGGCAACGGAAACGCAATGCCTTATTTGGATCATGCATAAAAATCACGATGCACCC
>JALHHX010000355.1 GCA_022837245.1 Lentisphaerota bacterium | reverse complement strand
TCAAGGTCGATGTCTATATCCCGGGGTGCGCACCCTGCCCGCAGCTCATTCGGAACGTCTGCGTGATGGCCTACCTGCTCCTCAAAGGTAACAAGGAGCAGCAGGAGCTGGCCAAGAAATACCTTGCCCCGCTGATGCAGCTTGCCGAGCGCGGCACCGAAGCCTGCGGCTGCGACCTGATGTACGACGTCGTTAACCAGGGCCTCTGCATTGGGTGCGGAAGCTGCGCTGCGGCATGCCCGGTCCGGGCCATTACCCACGAGTACGGCAAGCCGAACGTGAACCGCGAGATGTGCATCAAGTGCGGCGCCTGTTACGCCCAGTGCCCGAGGAGCTTCTTCAACTTCGATGTCATCACAGAATTCGAGGGCATCACGGAGCTCATTGCCGGAGCGCTCAAGTGAGGTGACAGAAATGGGAACTGAACTCGGTAAGTACAAACTCTGCGTGTCCGCACGCTCCACCGACAAGGATATCCTGAAGAAAGCTCAGGATGGCGGAATCGTCACCCAGCTCTTCAAGTATGCCCTCGAAGAGGGTATCATTGACGGGGCGATTGTTGCCGGACCAAGTGATGAACCGTGGAGACCCCGGCCGTTCATCGCCACTTCGGTCGAAGAACTCATGGCGACCCCCGGGACGCGGTACAACATCAGCCCGCAGGTGTCCTGGATCAAGGAGGCAACCAGGAGCTTCGGCCTCGACAGGATCGGTATCGTCGGGACCCCCTGCCAGATGCAGGCCGTGCGGAAGGGACAGCTTTATCCTGTAGGCCTCCGCGATGTCGATGACAAGATCGCACTTGCGATCGGGATCTTCTGCATGGAGAACTTCCCGTACCAGAGCATCAAGCAGCTCGTCGAGGACCATGCCGGCATGAAGCTCGAGTCGGTCAAGAAGATAGATATCGGCAAGGGCAAGTTCTGGGTATACGGTGCACGGGGACAGGTCGTCCAGCTGCCGCTCAAGGTCACCCACAAGTACGAGCAGCCGGGATGCCATGTCTGCCTTGACTACGTGGCAAACCTGGCCGATGTCTCCACCGGGTCGGTCGGGAGCCCGGACGGCTGGAGCACGGTATTTGTACGGACCAGGAAGGGCGATGATATCTGGTCAAAGGCCATCGCTGCCGGCTGCTTCGAGACCAAGCCCATCGAGCAGGTCAAGCCCGGGCTCGAGCTCGTCTCCAAGCTCGCCAACGAGAAGATCACCAAGAACCAAAAGACCGTCGAGGAGCGGGCCAGGTTCGGCGTGAACAAGGCGCTGCGCAACCCGTATATCAAGCCCTGAAAAATACCCTGACCCTCTTTTTTTTATAATCCCGGCAGATCCCGCATTCCGGGCCACCTTGATCA
>JALHHX010000354.1 GCA_022837245.1 Lentisphaerota bacterium | reverse complement strand
CCGCCCAGCGGAAGCAGAAAAAGCTCCCGCAAAAATTACTATTGCCTATTGGAGCCGCGGGCTTGATAGGGATTCGGCTTCCTATCGTTCGAGGATAAGCAAGCTCTCGGTCTCGCTCTCGATAAACTGGCGAATAATCTCATAGCGCGATCTCAGAAGATTTGTGATCAAGCTCGTGGGGCAATTGCCGACGCGCAGCCAAATGAACTTGGGCGGATGGCCGAACACAATAGCTCTGGGGTAGAAATCCGTATCTTTGGAGGCAATCGCAAATCCATGCTGTTGGGCCCAATCCCAAATGACGCTGTCGCCGGCCTCCTTGAGGCCGACCGACTTGATGTGCGTGGAGCCGGGAAACAAGTCCGCGATCTGCGGCACGACCCTGTCCGAGATATTCTCATCCAGAAGCAGCTTCATGCGGGTGCTACGAAAAGCTTCCGCTCGCGATCTGCGGCGAACGCCAAGCACGCCTTAATGTCGTCCTGCGTGAGCTCGGAAAAATCGTGGAGAATCTCATCCTCGGTCATGCCGCCCGCCAGATATTCCAGGATGTCTTGAACGGTGATGCGCAGGCCGCGAATACACGGTTTGCCGCTACGCTTGCCTGCCTCAATCGTGATGATCGCCGAATAGTTCATGTACCAATGCTATGTCCGGAGTCCAGGCCGGTCAATGTCTCGCTGCCGATGCGCAAGCCGCCGAACCCGTGATTATACAGGTCTGGATAACATCCCGTTTGGGGGTGTTATCCAAACGCCCAGCCTCCGCGGATGGCAGGCTGTCCTTCATCGGAGGCATTGATACGCTGCGGGCCTGCTGCGGTCAAGCCCGCGGTTAACAGGTCTTCCAGCTTGCGCACAGGCCGGAGCTCGCCCGACGGGGGCTCGTCTCCGCCCGAGAGAAGGCGGTGCGAGCCCTTCATAATCCCATGCCGCAGGTTGCCAGAGAAACCTGGGCAGCCTTTGAGCGGCGGCGGGAGCGGGCGGGAGTGCCAGCGCCCCAGCGCCCAGACTCCCATAAATGGACCCATTTCAATCTGGACTTCGACCACCAATACGACCACCCGCTGGGTCAGGCCGTAGTTCCTGGCCCCCCGATATCCATGAAGTTCTTGTAAAGGGCCGGCAACTTAAGGTTCAGGTTCTCATCAGCCAGGTGGTCATCAATGAACTGCCAAAAGTCCTGCGCATGCTGATTAGCGCCGCAGCCCCGGGAGCTACCGAGCCCCAACGTAACCTCGGAACGGCCGGACACTTTGGAGCCTCCGCCCCGGCGACCCGTCCGCTGTAAAACAGGAGCTCCGCCTTCCGTGCGGGGCCGCCGGCGGTCCTTTGAGGGGAGAACCCCGGGGTTTACTGACG
>JALHHX010000353.1 GCA_022837245.1 Lentisphaerota bacterium | reverse complement strand
ACATCAAAACGCCATCCCAAGTGGCGCTCTCGATTGCAGGTAACCTGTGCAGGAAAAGCAGCTGAAATAGCGGTTGATCAGATACAAACCATCAGCAAGAAGCGTTTGAAAGACAAGATAGATCAACTGCCTGCCTCGCACGCTTCTCAACTCCGAAGAATCATCACTGAGATGTATGGCGGGTAGATGCCCTTTCTTCTCCTCCACTTGATTCATCCCGACATGTGCGCGGTTGACCAACGGAAAGCTGTGCGGCGCGGCTGTTTCGCGTCCGCACGAGCGCCGGGTTGGGCCGCACACAAGTCGCCAACAGTTCAAATGTGCTCATGCCGCACTCAACTTGATAACTCGCCAACTACGTCCGCCCTTAGTCGGGTGCTTTGCGTACACGGCTAATGCCACCACATCGATAACACCAGTGGCAACCGATTCAATCACGTATGGAGGTACGAAGGCGTCGTCCACGAAGCCGAACCCCTTTTGATTCCGACGGAGCTGCCCATGGATCAGCTTAACGTCCTGTTCGGGTAACTTTCCACGCTCCACATTGAAAATGTTTACTCGGTTGTTCTTGGGATTACGAGCAGAGCCGAATCGAACACCATCGCCAATGCTCAAAGAGTCCTTTGGCGCTTCATCTGTATCCCATTCTTCGCCGGTGCCGACAACGAAAACCTTCATGGGCTTGTCAGAGGCAGCTTCGCGCGTAACAACGCCGATATCAGATTCCAGGCAATCCCAATGCTTTCCGTCCGGTCGAGCCGAAACGCGCACGATGGTTTGTCGATCGTCCCCTTCTTGTTGCCCAATCACGACAAGTACTGCCTCTCCGACGCTGACCTTCAGGTTCTTTATGCGTGGCCCGACGAGGGTCCATGCTTGGTCTTCAGTGTCCTTGATCGCAAACCGCGTCAATGGCTTTGGCTTCCAGTCGGTTGGTGGATTCTTTGGGGGGTGTGGAAGTAGAACTCCAAGGTAGTTCGCCACCTTTGTCTCCACGACGTCGAAGCAGAGTGCCAACGCCGCGGAAGAATGCTTGGCATAGAACGCCTGGGGATGGTCAGCGCCAGCTGCCGTCGGGTCATACCATGGACTCGCAATCAAAGTTTCCAATTCCCGGCCAACTGGCCAACCTTGCTCTTGACGTATGTCAATGGTGATCGCGATCTCCCTGCTGGCCTGCGCGTACTCCTCCTCCTCGGCTAACAGTTCCGCAAGCTCGCGATGAGTACGGACCAGAAACTTGGATTCGGACGGGCATTCTAGTACAACCGGGCGCAAATCCGCGGCTGGTTAGGCCGCCAACGGGCGACCTTTGTAAGTCCATTTGAAAGGCTTTGCCATAGTTTCATTGAAGTAGT
>JALHHX010000352.1 GCA_022837245.1 Lentisphaerota bacterium | reverse complement strand
GCCATGGTCTTGTCCTTTCCTGTAATGACTGATTGGTGGTTTGCGTATCACTCACTTAATTCTTCCAACGTTGGACACGCGTCTTCGCTGGAGAAATGGACCGTGGTGCTTCCTTGGTTTGCGCTCGTTGTGGCAAGGGTATTGCGAATTTTTGGATAATGGACACGGTGATGTGGAGCTCATGCGCAACGTCTTCAGGATATGTTCCGTTCTCTGCGAGAAGCTGAAATCCGGTCGGCACGATTTCCGGACTTTCGACGGGAATCGACTCTTCTCCTGGTTCGCTGGTTTTCCAACCGTTCCTGCTGATGTATACGTTCGCATTCCGATACTGGACTGCGCCAATAATACCTAGATCGTAGGCTCTTCTTATGATTGCTTGTAAGCTTACTCTCCATCGAGCTTTCATTTGCAGCAGTTCGCCCCAATCAATGCGCTGACGCCTTGGAAACTCTTTAATAAAGGCCACCCGAGGCAACAGGAAGGCGCTGGCGAATCGGTTGGCCTCGTCCTCAAGCTGATGATCCTCTGTTTCCAACCCCTGGTGCAGGACAAGATGCCCGAGCTCGTGGCTGATGTCGAATCTGGCCCGAGACGTGCTGGGCTTCGCCGTATTTCTCACCACGACTGGGCGGGTGTGGATATATGAAAACGCATCGACGTTATCGGAGACCCCCTCGAAGGTTGTGACGACGCCCCCTTCGCGTTCAAGAGTCCGGATCGTATTATCGATGGGAGCATCCAGGTGCAACCCCCAGGCACGCCTGCAATTTTCCGCAATCCGTTCAATGTCTCCAGAAGTCCGTGCTACCGCTGATGGAATGTTCACTCCAGGAAGTTCAAACTTACGATCAAGGTACGAGAGAATGACGTTAAAAATCGTTCCGTATGAAAGCGCTCTCCTGCGTACATGCATCGGTGTAGTCTTCCGCTTCCGGAAATTGCAGACTTCTTCCTGGACCTCTCCTATGAGCGGTTCAAAAAAGAATCCCTCTTCTACGTGAAGTACTTCCGCGAGTGCGGCAAGCAATTCCACACTTGGAGCTGCAGTTGGATCGACTTCCAGTCGTTGGACATATTGACGGGTTACGGAAATCTTCTCCCCGAGCTCTTCCAGAGTGATCCCATGGAATGTCCGCGCCAGTCTGAGCCGCGATCCTTGAAACGGGCAATCATTTTTAGCCTGCATTGCTCGTTCCCTCTTGCGACTGTGCATCTTTTGGGATGAGAGTTGGTTTATCGAGTACGGCAGCAGCTCGCCTCTCATCATCGACTGACGTGATCGACGGTATTGGCTCAGAGATGGGGACCTGCCACGGATACCGAAAATTCCCATTCTCGTCGTACTGGGCCAAAATGATCT
>JALHHX010000351.1 GCA_022837245.1 Lentisphaerota bacterium | reverse complement strand
TACGCGGGCTACACGGCGACCTACCATGTGGCGGGCTATCACGTGATGCGGGACAGCCGCGGCGAGAACCTGGATGTGGCACTGGAGGAACTGTAATGGAGGATTGGCAGAGGCTCCAACGATTTGAGCGTGAGTTGTCGCGCATCGCAGTGCGAGAAATCCCCGACGGCGTGAGCGGCACGCTCGTGTTGGATGACGGCGCGAATTGGCGCCTGACGCTCGTGTTTGTGCATGGCGCATGTACCAGCGTGATCACAGCAGCGAGCGCGGGCGCGACGGCAACATGGACGCCGGCGTAGGCGCTGCCGCCAGGCGCACGATACATCAAAAAAGCCGCCAGAATCGCCCCGGCGGCTTTTTTTCGCGCTATGAAATGGCGAGCGCCTCATCAATGCCGTGGTGCTGCCGGAGGTCGGGGATACGAGCGCGGGCTTTGCCTGGACTGGTTCCGCAATTACGGCGGCGCAGACGGTGCTCGCCGATGGTACGCTGGGCGACGTGGTAACCGTCATGTATGCCGTGGCTGAGGAAATCGGCAGCGATACCGGCGGCGGTGTTGCGACGCTAGAGCCTAGTGATAGTGCGGTTATCTGCAACGATGGCACGAATGCTTGCACGCTGACCTGTACGGCGGGCGGCGGGCTTACCATTGCCAGAAGCGCCGGTGCGGATTCCTACGCGGCGAGTTTGTGGGTGGTGTACGTATGAGCAATTTTCGCACGAGCAGGCGGAAGCCCTGGCCGCACGGCTGAGCGGCCTGCTCGCGCACGTGAATCTCATCCCGCTCAATCCGACGGAGGGCTTTGAGGGGCGGCCTTCCTCACCGGAGCGGATTGCGGCGTTCACGGCAGTCTTGGAGCGCCGTCACATCGCGCACACCGTGCGGGTGCGGCGCGGGGGTGACATCCGGGCGGGTTGCGGTCAGCTGCGACGGCGGACGCAGCAGGCAGCTGCATCGAAAAGCGGATCTGAAAACCGCCTTTGACGGGCAATGTTCGTTATGTTGTAAGAAAAGCGTAAGAGTTCCGTCAAGTATGGGAATCACATTTGGGGTATAGTATAAGCACAACAGGGGCTTAGGCACAAACCAGCGTTGAGTCAGATTCTCCTCCTTCTGTAGAACCGGGGGCTATGGGACAGCCCCCGGTTCGCACGTCTATGGCCTTTGAGAATTCTCCTGGACGATTCCCCTTGCAGGCCCCCGAGTCGCCTCCCCTCCATGAGGGGGAACGATCGCTTGCGTTTGGCATTGTAGTTAACTTTAATTCCGTTCATCCAAATTATACTTTTGTGCCCAAAAGTATAATTTGAGCTAGCCGGGGCGCTCGTTATCAAGAATCACATCCAGAATCTCCGTTGCTACA
>JALHHX010000350.1 GCA_022837245.1 Lentisphaerota bacterium | reverse complement strand
TGTTCGCCTCCTTGGGGTTAGATTGGTACTGCCTTTATAAGGCCCGGCCAAATCATCCCCTCTCCAATGACGCCGAACCTTATCCTCCGGCAACATCCCCACTCCAACGTTGCCGGATCCTATCCGCTGACGAAGGTCGAAACAACCGCACTAATCTTTCGTCACACTTAATCTGTTTTATTTATACTTTATTTTTGTCAAAAGTCAAGCATGTTTTTTATCATAAGTAAAACGTTTTGATTTTACATAAAATCAAATTAGTTAAAAAAAGCCCCTGTCCTTCATGTGAAGGTCAGGGGCTCATGCTTCATCCGTATGCGCAGCCGACTAGCGGTTCATGCGTTCATACTTTATGCCTGCAACTGATTGAACTGAGCTTCTATTCATCCCTCTCGTAATCAACGATACGCTTGGCAACGGTCTTGATGCTGAGCAGGTCGGAGTAGTTGATGTTGTTGCCCAGGTAGTTGCCGCCGCCCGCATATTCAGCACGGATGGTGTTGGTGCCCGGCGACAGCGCGTCCGTGCTGGCCGCCGCCACGCCGCCCGCCAGCGTATTGGTGTGGAAAGGCACGCCGCCGGCCAGGAAGACCACCGTGCCGGCCGGGGTGCCCGCTCCGGAAACGACGGTCGCGGTAAAGGTCACGTTCGAACCCACGCCCACGGGGTTGACCGAGGAAATCAGCGTGGTCGTCGTGGCCGCCCCGGTAATGTCCGCCGTTGCGGTGGGCGGGGTCAGGGTGTAGTTGCCGGCATCGGCGCCGGCCAGGCTCAAGCCGGAAATAGTCACGGTCTTGGCCGTGCCCACGTCCGCATTGGCGAAGGTTCCCGTCGCCGTGCCGGCGAGGGCAACGCCATCGCCGCTCACCGCGCCCACAAGCCCGGGAGTCCCTGTCAGCGTCGCCGTGGTGGTGCCATCATATACCTTGTTCTGAGCCGCCAGGCCCGTCACTGTCAGCGCCCGGGCGGTGATCGTGCCCGTGAGCGCCGGCTGCGCCAGCGTGTAGTTGCCGGCATCGGCACCGCTGAGCGTCATGGCCGTGCTGACCGCCTTGCCAACGCCGACGTGCTTGTTTGCGAACGTGCCGCTGGCGGCGTTGCCCAGCGCAACGGCGTCGCCGCTGACCACGCCATTCAAGGCCGCTCCGGAAATCGTCGCGGCGGTCGTTCCATCATATACCTTGCTGGCAACCGTTGCGCCCGTCACCGTCAAGGCTTTTGGGTTCACGACTTGCGATAAAGCGACCGAAGTGCTGGCGGCAAAAGAGCTGTCGCCGCTATAGACCGCCGTCAGGGAATGAGGAGACCCGCTGGCCGAAAGGGTGGTGGTGGTCCAGACCGCCTGGCCGGAGCCATTCAGGATG
>JALHHX010000087.1 GCA_022837245.1 Lentisphaerota bacterium | reverse complement strand
TTTCGATAGAAGACATCGGTCGCCTCATTGCGCCCTTGAGACCAGGAATGACCGCAGGCAGACCCGGGATTCGGCGGAATAGTTCATCCTGATCGTAAGCACAGACGAGCCGTCGTAGTCGAATTCGAGTTTCTCGTTTATCCCGCCCGAAACGACTTCCTTCCCGCCAAGCAGAACGCGATACGTGGAAGAGTCCGCACTCTCCCACTTGCCTATGGCTCTTATGGAGAGCCTGCCGGGGCCGCCTGCGAGCGGGAGGTTGGGGCCGTACGCGATTTCGCCTGAGGGCTCGAAGCCGGGCTCGAAATTGACGCTGTGGAACGCGCCGCCGGCATCGCGCTTCGTGTAGCCGGCATGGAACATATCCGTAGCCGGCAGGAGGTAGTGCCGCCCTGAGGAAGACGCTGGTATTTCAGTGGATTCCGGCTTCATGAAGGAGACATCTGAAACGGAGGCATCGCCTTCTGCCACTAGCCATGTGCGCATGTCGGCACCAGTATCGCCGGATGGCACTGTGAACCAGGTCCAATCCTCGCCGGCATTGAATTCGGCCTTCCCGCGGCGCCCGGGCTCCGCGGCGTCGCGGGGGCCTGTGCGCAACACAAGCGAGCCGTTCTTCGCGCGTACCGACCAGACGCAATTTGAAAGGTTCGAGCCTGGCATCCGGACATTCGCTGCTAGCTCGGAATTAGGTATTGAAGACAGGACAACGCCTTCGACCCCATCCTTCTCGAAATGATACCATCGAGCAGGGCAGTAAAACATCGGCTCGGAAAGTTTTTGCTCCTCCGGTGTCAATTCTCGCGGTTCGTAAAGCAGAGCGAAGCTCCATACAGCGCGATCCTGCTCGAGAAACTTCAAGCGTGGATGAGTTATCAGGCGCCGAAGCGCAACGCTAGAATGGAACGGCGCAACCTTTTCTGGGAAGGCATCCTCGTGAAATATGATCGCAGTGACTCCGAAGTCACGGAGCGCTACAAGCTGGGAATCGTCGAGTTGACCGTGTGCGACGGTTTCTAACTTGTGGAAAACCTGTTCCACGTAATTGGATGTTTTTACTGGCGAATAGCCGTTCAGCATCCGCAGACCATTTTGCATGGCGTGGTATTCGTAAAGCGAAGACCACGCTGAATCTCCTGGCCAGATCGGAACAACCAGCGCGCGCGGCGCAACTTTAGATTTGGCTGCGTCTTCGACGACGGCAGCGTATGCTGAGTTTGCCTCAGGCAGTATTGAAATACCTGCGGACATAGGGCTTGAGCTTGAGAACAAAACCATACCGCAGATCAGGAGAGAGCACGCGGATATTGTCCCCTGATGAGAGACGCGGCGGCGCAGGCAACGAAAAGCCAAAGCGTAGAAGACGGCGATGAGAGTAGGCAGGAGACAGAAAATTTTTACTGGTTGCCTGATCATCGAGTAAGGCGGTATGAGCTTGCGGGCGGCGCGCAGCGCGATGCCGCCTTTGGGTCCGTTGGTTCCGAGGGCGAGGACGATTACCACGACGATCGCGAATGCGATCAAAAAGCCGGAGAGCCACATGCCGGGCGAAGCGCGATCACGGTCAAACCGGCTAAAGGTCATAAGAAGAAGAAAGGCCAAAATCACGAGGGCGCAAACGGCTATTACCACAGCGATGCCAGGACCAATGCTAAAATGCTGAGAAAAATGCCCCGGGACAAAGGGATCAAGAAGAGAGGCCGCAGGTGGTGAGTTCAGAGCGACCTCGTGAAAAGTGCGGCCGCTTGACACATTTGTCGTGGCATAGTTGGAACGAAGCCATGCCGCAATCAAAATAGCGAGCACACCGCAAAAGATCAGAGGCAGGAGGCCCAAAAAGATTTTCAGGTATCCACGCACGCCGTTTTTCGGCCAGTTCTCGGACAAGCACCATGAGACAACGCACCAGAATGGCAGCGACATGGCGGCGAAGAAGAAACAGTGCAGATCGGTGGTGTAGCACAGGAGCAGTATGACGCCGGAGAGCAGACCGCCGCGGGCTTTGCCGTCGCGCACGGCGATATCGACGCCCAGCACCACTCCGGGGACGAGCGACATCCCATAGCCGGTCGGGCTGCCGCCCGCGAGTGTCACCCACAAGTATGGCGCGCACGAGGCGATGAATGCGGCGCAGAATGCGATGACTCCGGCTTCCGGATCATCGCGGCCGGCAAAACTGCGGGCGAGGAAATACAGGAAAAAAAGGCCGACTGCGACGGACAGCAGCTGCGCCGTGTTCCAGCCGAACGCATCGCCCAGCGGGAGCGAGGCACCGGCGAAGGCGAGCGAATACGGGATGTAATATGGATTGACTATGCGTCGGGCGGAATCGTCGCCTAAATTGAACTCATAGATATTGTGGAAAAGCGGCACATCGCCGTTAAGCATTTCGCGCGCGAGACTAAAGTGGTACAAGAGCTGCAGGTGATCGCCCTGCACGAGCATCCTGGCCTCTTGTTTGTCCGAATTGTATGCGGTATATGGAATGCCCGAAAAATAATATTGCGGGGCGGGCCACAGGAAACTCGTGTACAGAACGGTTGCCGCCGCTATAAGAACAACGGCGAGTCCAAGACCGTTCAACGCCTTCCTCGCACCTGTCATATTTTTTATCTAAAATTACAAAACGGCCCTGCACGGTGGAACGTGCCGGGCCGTTCGGCTTACATTTTACTAGCTTATAGCCTAAACCGGCGTGTATATTACTTGGCTACTTCTTCGTCCCAGTCGATATCAGCGCTGTACCAGTGTGCGCTGTAAGGCTCATTATCGTCAAAATCCAGGACCAAAGTGTAATCGTTCGTGGACGAGGGATACTGGATAACAGACGGCACTCCGTAGCCTGCGGTGTAGAACTTGACACTCATGTTGTCCTCATTCCACTCGCCTGAAGTCGGAAGGGCTGATTTCGGGTCTTCGATAGTGACGACATTGCTGAGATCGCCATTCCATTCCAGCTCCCACTCCTGATCCTGGTTGATGTAAACGGGCAAATCTGAACCTGCCCACTTTCCAGGAACAAGATAAGAATTATGCACGACCCACATTTTGTCGCCTTTTATGTGAAACGTGTCGCGCCCGTCAATAAGCGCACGAACATGCAACTTCCCTTCGGGCGGTGGGCCTTTAGAAGCACACCCGGAGAGGGTTGCTGCCAGAACAGCCAGAATAGATACCTGAATAATTTTTTTATGCATTCGTCATATCCTCGATAGTTTCGCTGAAATTTTTTTCTTCTCAGGAGAGTCCCGTCTCAACGAAAGGGAGATTAGCACACCCAGCGCCGAAAAAGCAACTACAAAAAGTTTTTTTATTTATTCTCTGCCAGGCCCGGCGGCCTGCTCCGGGGGCGCAGGCCGCGCGGCTGGTTTGGCTTTTGTGGATGGCGCCGGCTTTGCTTTCTCGTGTTCCGGCGGGGTTGCCGCCTCTGCCCCGGTTTTCGCCGCATCTTTCGCATACTTCTCAGGATTTGCCTTCTTGTATGCCTCCAACTTCACGAGCTCGGCTTCTATGGCTTTGTCGAGGCCGCCCATGGGGTGGCCATGCCATGCGAATTTGCCGTCCGCGCCCACGATGAAGGCATGCGGAATGCCCCTGACTTTGAATGCGGACATGTATCCCGACTGCGTATCGGCTGTGCCGATCGCAACGGGGTACTGCATCTGGTCGCCCATTTTCTTGACAAAGCTTTTCACCGTCTTCTCCTCTTCATTGGAAATGCCGACCAGCGCCACGCCCTTGTCTTTGTACTTATTGTAGATCCCGTTCAAGTGCGGTATGGAAGTGCGGCACGGGGGGCACCACGTCGCCCAGAATTCGACGATTGTTATCTGGCCTTGCTTGATCCCCACGGCATCGCCCTGTATCCATTTGCCAACCTTTATTTCCGGTGCGGCATCGCCGATTTTCGCGGCAAATAGGGTGGCTTTCTCAGGATTTGCCTTCTTGTTGGCCTCCAGCTTGGCGAGTTCAGTTTCGATGGCTTTGTCCAGACCGTCCATGGGGTGGCCCTGCCATGCGAATTTGCCATCCGCGTCCACGACGAAGGCGTGGGGGATGCCCCCGACTCTGAAGGCGGACATGTAACCTGCTTGGGTTTCCGCAGTGCCGATCGCCACTGGGTACTCCATTTCCGCGCCCATCTTCTTGACGAAGCTTTGCACGGTTTTTTCCTTTTCGTCGGAAATGCCGACTATCGCCACGCCCATGTCCTTGTACTTTTTATACAAATCGTTCAAATGCGGAATGGATGTGCGGCATGGGGGGCACCACGTCGCCCAAAACTCGACTACCGTGATCTGTCCTTTCTTGATCTCCACAGCATCGCCCTGAATCCATTTGTCGGCCTTCAGTTCTGGAGCGGCATCGCCGATTTTCGCGGCGCCGGCGGTCAAGACCGCCGAACACATCCCCAGCATGACAAGCAGTTTTCCAGCTGTTTTCATATCGGTCCATCCTTTCGTTTGCTTTGAATCTCCAAGGCGCCGCCCATGATGCCATACATGGCGGCGGCAAGTCAAGGTGCAACAACGAGTGGTAAAGGCGGCAATCCAAACAATTGCTTGATTTGTCCCGGGCTACAGCGAGGAAAGGATCTTGCGGCCTTCGTCTAGGAAGATGCCGCGCAGGTTCATCTGAAGCGAGTCGGGATTGGGGGCAAAGCGCATGCCGTCGGTCTCGGAAACGACTCCGGCTTTCACAAACTTGTACAGAGCCTGATTGAAGTTCTGCATCCCGTTTTCGCCGCCAGCTTCTATCGCGGCGCCTAGGAGGCGCAACTCGTTTTTGATCAGAATTTTTTTGACGGTGGGCGTATTGAACATGATCTCCGCTGCAGGTATGAGCCCCCCGCCAATGGTCGGGACGAGGCGCTGGCAGACAACTGCACGCAGGTTGTTGGCCAGCGCCATGCGGACTTGATCCTGCTCGTCGGCCGGAAACATGTCGAGAATACGCGGAACGGCAGCGGCGGCTGTACCGGAATGCAGCGTGGTGAAGACAAGGTGGCCTGTCTCTGCGGCCGTTATGCCGGTGCGGACGCTGTCGGTGTCGCGCATTTCGCCGATTAAGATGACATCGGGGTCTTGCCGCAGGACACGTTTTAGTGCCGAAGAGAACGATTCGGTATCGAGTCCCACTTCGCGCTGCGTGACGACGCTCTTCTTGTCTTCGAATGCGTACTCGATTGGGTCTTCCACTGTGATGATGCGCCGTGACTGTCTTATGTTTATGAGCTCTATCAGCGATGCCAGCGTGGTGGATTTGCCGCAGCCCGTCGTTCCGGAGAGGATTATGATTCCGTTCCGCTCGTCGATGAGCGTTTCAAGTATGGGCGGCAGGTTTAAGTCGTCGAGGGCTGGGATCTTGTCCTTGACATACCGCATGGCCAAGACGGGGAAACCCTCGCCAGTGTAAAGGCTGATACGGAAACGGCCGACTCCCTCCTCGCGGTGCGAGAAATCGACTTCGTGCGCCTTTTGAAACTGCTCTCGGAGATACTCGGGCAGGATTTCGTCCACGATTGCGTTTATCTGCTCAATTGAAATGGGCTCGAACGGCGCGGGGCCGAGTTTCTTCTCGATGCGGAAGAGCGGTGGCGTGTCGCGCTTGATGTGTACATCGGAAGCGCCCGCCTCAACGGCCTGACGCAGAACTTCTGTTAGCATGGACATACGGCACCTCCTTTTACTGTGGATCTCAAGTGAGTTTCCGGAACATCGCCGCGCCGATTACGAGGAAGACCAGATTAGGCAGGAGCGCCGCAGGCGCGGCGGGGAATAGGCCATGGAGGGCGAAGAAATTTAGAGCCAAGGTCAACGCGTAGAAGCTGAAGAACGCCGCGAGCGCCATGATCACGCCCTTCATGACGCTCTGCCGGCCGGTGCTGATACCAGCCGGGATCGCGAAGAATGTGATGACCACGCAAGCCCACGGCGATGCGATGCGGTACCAGAATTCGTACCACTGCCCCCTGTCCGAGACTTTCCTGCCTTTGATATAAAAGAGCATGTCGGAGAGCGAGAAGAACTTCCAATACCCGCTCCGGTGCTCAAGCATCATGTAGCGCGGCGACTCCGTTAACTCATACATCGGCACGAGTTTCGGCGCGTTGGCGGGCGTTGCCTTGGCGGAATCGAGGGGCAGCTCCTGCCCGTCTATGTCATACTCTATGGGGCGCGGCTCATGGAACCACCAGACCCCGTCAAGATATTCGGCACGTTTGGCGTGGACTCCTCTAACCTTGACACCATCAACCTCCTGGCTCACATGGACGGATCCTGAAGGACGCGCCATGCTGTCTTCTGTGGAGGTGTCCACCGAGGCGAACATCCAATTGCGTCCAGTTCCGGGCGAAATGAACTGGACGTTCTTCTTCTCCAACGGCTCGGCGGTTGTGAACGAGGACTCCTTCAGACGCTCCGACCACACGCTCGCCTCGGGGGCGATGTATTCGGAGTTCCAGAATGATAGCAAGCTCATGACGATCGACGCGAACAGGAACGGAACGAGCAGAAGATAGAAGCTGATTCCGCTCGCGCGCATCGCCGTAAGCTCGCTGTGGTGCGAGAGCTGCCACATTGTGTAAAGGGCGGCTAGCAGACACGAGGCTGGCAGAAACCACTGCGTGTACATGCTCACCACCCCCGCGTAGTAGCGGAGAACGACGGGGATACTAGTTCCAGCTTCGAGAAAATTCGAGAGATTCCCAAACAGGTCGAAGATGATGAATATGGCGTTGAACGAGATGAGGCATAACAGCAAAGGCTTTAGAAAAGCCTTCAGCAGATAAAACGTTATTATCCTCACCTCTTGTATTCCCCGTCGTTGCCCCGACTTACAGACCCATATCCAGCAAATTGCGTCTGCTGATCTCGTAGCTGCGGAACGGGTCTTTAGTCACGACACAGGTGTCCTGCTCGACGATGAAGTCCTTAGTCCCCGAGGCTTTGCACGCCTTGATAATTGCCGGCCAGTCGAGGCTCCCCTCGCCTATCGCCCGGAATTCCGGATTGCCGCCAACTATACCCCAGTCCTTTAAGTGCACCTGATCCAGACGCCCTTTCAGCTTATGCGCCCAAAGCACTGGGTTGTAACCGCCGCGGGCGACCCAGCCAAAATCGATCTCCGCCTGTAGATCCTTCGTGCCGTCGTAAAGCATGTCCAGAATCGTCTTGCCGCCTTTGCCGTTTTTGATTCCGAACTTCTCGAACTCGAACGCGTGGTTGTGGTATTGAACCACAATACCTTCTTTAGCGAAGCGCCTGGCGTACGCATCGAACTCTTTGAACAGCTTCCTCCAGTCGGCAGGAGTCTTGTACTCGGAGGAAGGCAGCCATGGAATCGCGGCGTATCCTATGCCGTAAGCGTGGCAGTCCGCGATCACCTTCTTTTCGTTCTCACGAAAGTTTTTGAGGGCTATGTGCGCGCCGATCGGCTCAACCCCCGCGTCATCGCAAATCTTCTTGAGTTCGGACGCCTCTATAGGGCCGAACCCGGAAATCTGGGCATAGTCGTATCCCATTTTCTTGACACGCTTCAAAGTGCTCTTCATCCCGTCGGGATCCTTGATGAAATCCCTGAATCCGTACATTTGCGCTGCAACTCTGTATTTCTTGGCCATGAGCCGTCCTCCGTTGTTTCAATGTCGTTACGATGTCAACGCCGGCTGCGCCGCGCAGCCAGACAAACAGACGCCTATTGTGGAGTTTTCCACATCGTAAATCAAGCCATATCTGTTTCCCGCCAAGTTTCGCGCCAAGTTCGGGCCCAAGTTCGAGTATGCCCTTGCTATGTGGGGTAAGCACGCGACGACGCGACGACGCCAAGCCCTTGCTACGTGGTTTTTGGAAGGCTAACCACTATCCACTAGCCACTAACCACTTAAAACGCCGTGCTCATCATGCGAAGTAATTTCCCGCGAAAAGCGCGAGGAACGAGCCCTTGCTGCGTGGGGGGGGTCTCACGCAAATCTCTTACTCTTAATCTTAATCCTAACCGGGTGAAGGGGCTTTGTTGCTGCGGGCGGCTCCACGGCGTGTCGCCCTCCAGCGCCTGTGGCCGCTTTGCACTGGAGGGCGGCAGGCCTCTGCCGCCGCTGCGTTGCAAGAGCCACGCACCACGCGAGCGTTAGCTAGCGCATCGGAGAACATCGGAGTTGAACATCGCAGGCGTAGAGCTTCCGCGTTGTGGTCAATTGGGCTCAGAACTTCGAGGGAATCGTCGGAAACGTGTGGTTCGACATAATCGATTTCGTCGATTACGACGATTCCCTCGACAAATGCCAGACATTTTCGGCTAGATGTTTTTGGCTAGATGTTTTTTAGTAATTTCCTTGCAATTCCAAAGGAAGAGGGGCATAATGTTTAGCCGGTTCCAAGAGCTTGGTCATTAACGCTGAAACCCCAAGACGTAGTTCCCGCTGATCACCGAGGCAGAATATATTTGGTTAAACTGGCGAAGAGAAGGAAAAAGATGATGAAGAGGCAAACCGTATGAAAAAAACGCTCCAAATCATCACGCTGCTTTTTGTATGATTTTCAGCCGGTCAGCTACACGCCGAGCCTTCCAACCTCGCCAACCCGCCAGTCGCCGACGAGTGTGACCCGGACCAGACGAGCTGCACGCAGTGCCGGGGATCGGGGTCAGCCCTGAAAATAAGAAATAGGCGGACGGAAGTGCGTGATTAGTTATGGATGGCGAAGCGGCGTTTTTCAGTGATGAACGACGGGCGCGGTCCGAGAAAAGTACCTTCTCTTCGCGGAGATTTGCGGGGGGGGGGGGGGGGG
>JALHHX010000349.1 GCA_022837245.1 Lentisphaerota bacterium | reverse complement strand
GGGCTCGCCCGCGGTGGGCGGCTGGATATTTCAGCCTGCCGGACGCCCCGCGAGGCAAGCCGTCAGGCGCAGCGTCGCGGGGGGTTTTGCAAGAGCCTCAGACGCTTAGTATAAACGGAACTCTATTTATGTCTACAGACGACATCTCAAACGGAACACCTAAAGTCCAGAAGCAAAATATCGCGTATTCAGATTATTGCAAAAAAAGCATTCGAGGAATTATTGTCGCCATAATTATCATGGGAATATTTCTCGCGATCTTGAGTTTAGCGCATTTAGAGACCCCAGCAACGTTTTGCCTTCTCATCGGCTTGGTGCGGATTGTTGCCTTGATTCCAACTCCGAAGCGCTATGGAGTTTCTCTGGGTTTTCAACCGGATTCTACCACTACAAAGAGCAACGCAAACTCGTTCTTTACTGTTATTTTTGCCTTTGGGGGAATATTTTTTGGCATCCCAGCGATCCTTGAATCCGTTTACGAAGAATGGCCTAACACCGTCTTGGTGCCGTTAGGCATTGCTTGGTTGTTCCTATCAATGTTCGTTATGTATTGTGGATGGATTTATATTTCGACTTCTCGGACTCGTTCTTATGTTTTGGCAACGCTAAAGACAAATGTAAGCTGGGGGGAGTCCAGATACCTTCGAATCCTGATCGGATGCCTAGGCAACTCCAATCCCCAGCTCTTGTCTGTTAGGGACATGCCAGAAGAATTGAGGAAATCATACCTGTTGGAGCTTGCTGCTCGGGTTACTGGCAATGTTTTCATTCCCATCAAAAGGCTTAACCGCTACGAAAATTCCCACGGTCAGACAACACAAGGTGCTGAGGACAAGATTCCAATCGAGACGGTCAAAGAGAATTCGAACAAGATCGAGAAGATTGGGCAGATGCAAAAGACGACAGCGGAAAAGCTTAGGGAGTTGAAGGATCTCGAAGAACAAGGGCTGTTAACCGAGGACGAGTATGCAGCTAAGAGGCAATCTCTCGTCGATCAGCTCGGGAAGTAACCCATAGATCACAAGAGTTTGCTCGCCGATACAACCGTAGCGTTTAGGATCTTTTGTGTGATTCATGGCTTGATTGAGGCTCTTGCAAAACCCCTCGGAATCCTCGAAACCGGCGGCTGCCGCCGCCTTGGCGCGTCGCGCCATTTCTCGGATTCCGGGGGGGTTTTGCAGGCCCGAAGGGTGAATGGGCCCGCGCGAAGGGGCTTCGAGGTCTCCGCGAGGCCGAAACCCTGCGTTTCAGGGCATGCAGCGGCCGTCCCTGCCTGCGATGCCGGGCTTTCCGAGTCCCATCTGCCGCTCCACGCCGCTAACCGAGCAACCTGAGCATCTGCTCCGCGGCGATCACCATCAGGCCGAAGG
>JALHHX010000348.1 GCA_022837245.1 Lentisphaerota bacterium | reverse complement strand
CGCGCGAACAGATGGCGGCGGTGACCTGCGGGTTTTTCCCCGTTCCGGATTACAGCAGCCCCACACGCTGTGTCCTTTTGTGGGGCAGCGATCCGCAACGAACCAACGAGGAGGGGATCCTCGGCGTCCGTTTTCAGAAGGCGCTCAAGCAGGGGGCGGGACTCATCGTCGTGGATCCGCTCAAGAGCGGGCCTGCCCGGACGGCCGACTTGTGGTTGCAGATCCGCCCGGGGACCGACGACTTGCTCGCCGTGGGTCTTCTTCACGTCATCATCGAGGAGGGCCTCAGCTACGGCATCTACACGGCGACGGTCGAGGAGGGCGCACGGCCCATCATCATCCACCCGGACGGCGACCTCACCATCAATTACCTCGACACGAAGGGACTGCCCCTGACACCCGATCATCTCTCCGCCTCGACCGCGCTTGTGGCGCGGATGATTGGCACGAGCACACAAGAGGACAAACAGATGCTCCGCCAGGCGCAAATCGCCAAATACCTCAACCTGCTTTACGAGGATGCGTTCCAGGACTGGCAGAAGAAACGCCACGACCAGTTGCTCGACATCGCCCGTCACGCGTTGGCACTCCAGCAATTCCGCGCTGAACGGATGCCGCCCGGTGCAACCAGCCTCGAAGCTTTTGCGGACTTCCGCGACTGGAAGGCGAGCCACGCCGACGAGGCTCAGACGTATTTGAACCAGTTCGCCGAAGCCGAGGCGTTGAAGTTTCTTAAAGACCCCAAGACCAGCAAGGAAGTCCGCAACCTCGCCTTCGCCTACTTCACGCCCGACGAATTCCCAACGCACCGGATGCTTCAGGAGTTGATGATGCTCGACCCGATGGGCGCGGAGCGCGACCAGATCATGGAAATCGCCACGCTCATCCTGCCCTGGTGTCGCGACGGGAACTACGGCTGTCTGTTCGACGGCACGAGCAACCTGTCGCTCACAGGCAAAATTGCGCACTTCGAGTTGGGCTATATCCCGGAGTCGGCGAAGGAGTTGAAGGCCGCAGCGGGCTTCCTCATCACGAACCACGCGCGCAAACACATCATGACGCTGCCGCGCGCCTTGCGAAAGCGGAACATCTACGAGGAAGTAGCCCGCTTCCTCGATATTCCCGGCGGCCAGGAAATCGTTCAGGAGAGCTACGCCCAGCTTCGCAAGTTCAACTGCTGGAACATCTCCATCGTGCAGCAATACGCCCGGTTCAAGGCGTCGCGCATCCGCTCGGCCGTGTTCGGCAACAGCCGTCAGTTCTTCATCATGCGTCAGAACGATCGCGCGGACCTGGAGGACATGGGCAGGGACATTGCGCTGCCGGAGGTCACGCAGCACGCGATCATGAATTACCCGTTGCCCGACCATCAG
>JALHHX010000347.1 GCA_022837245.1 Lentisphaerota bacterium | reverse complement strand
CTCGTGCTGACTCTTTCTGACAACGTGGCACTGGCATCCTACAAGGTGAACATCCACGGTGCGTTCGACGGACATTCACATGCAGCCATGCAGTCGGTTCCAGGCGGGCTGGTGCGACAGGAGGTTGTTGATAGCACATACCCCACCCGTGTTGCTGATGAGGCGCAACCGTTCGAGCGCACCTGGATGGAGAGCGACTTTGTTGCAGGAGGTGAACAGCCGATCGCCGGGAAACAGAGCGTCACCATCAATCACCAGCTGATGCGGATTCCCGACAGCATCGGCGGCCGGCCGGTGAAGGAGGGAGATTACCACTTTACGGTCTACTGTACCGACAGCTCGGGACAGGAGTCCTTTATCACCCGGGAGATCCTGATTACACACGACGCGGGGGAGCATGAGCATTGATTGGCTGTTCGAAACCCGAACGCCAAGCCTCCAAATCAGTTAATCCTCCTTCTTCGCCCGTCTGGTTTCCCAGACAAAATAGGCAAGCAGGCCGATGAAGGCGATGAGCGCGGTGATCTGGGCTCCGGTACCGTGCGGATCGTTCCACAGGTTCAGGTTGAGTACTTCACCGTTGCCGGTGAGGAAGATGATGAGGGCGCCCAGTACGCCGAAGAGCGCCGCCCCGGCGATGAAGCCGGAGGAGATGAGGATGGCGCGCTGGTGACGGGCGTTATTGAGAGCCTTGTCCTTGCTGCTCTTGTTGATCCAGTGGTTGAGCAATCCCCCCACCACCAGCGGGGTGTTGAGCGGCAGCGGGATAAACATGCCGAGGGCGAAGGCGAGCGGTGAGATGCCGAGCCAGTTGACCAGGATGGCGATGATGGCGCCGATGCCGAGGAGCATCCAGCTGACACCGCTACCGGCCATGAGCGGTTCGATGATGGCTGCCATGGCGTTGGCCTGCGGGGCCACCATCGGGTTGGAGTGCTCGGGGGTGGCGACGAAGCCGTAGGCCTCGTTCAGGATGAAGATGACCGCTCCCACGGTGGCTGCCGACACCAGGGTGCCGAGGAACTTCCAGGACTCCTGTTTGGCGGGTGTGGTACCGATCCAGTACCCAATTTTGAGGTCGGTGACGAAGCCGCCCGCCATGGAGAGGGCGGTGCAGACGATGCCGCCGATGATCAGTCCGCTCACCATCCCCTGCCATCCCTCGAGGCCTACGGCCACCAGGATGACGGAGGAGAGGATCAGCGTCATGAGCGTCATGCCCGACACCGGGTTGGAGCCGACGATGGCGATGGCGTTGGCCGCCACGGTGGTGAAGAGGAAGGAGATGATGGTGACGGTGAGCAGAGCCACGATGGCCTGCACCAATGTGATCTTCACGCCGAAGAGGAGGAAGATGAAGACGGCGATGAGGGTG
>JALHHX010000346.1 GCA_022837245.1 Lentisphaerota bacterium | reverse complement strand
GCATCGCCGGCCGGTTCGGCTTCCCACTGCGATCCTCCTATGCCGCCTCTAAGTTCGCTCTCTATGGCTTCTTTGAGACGCTGCAGGCAGAATACCACGGTGACAACATCCGCGTGGTGATGGTCTGTCCCGGCAGGGTACGGACACAGATATCCTTCAACGCACTGGAGGCGGATGGTACGAAGCATGGCAGAATGGACGAGGGACAGCAGAAAGGAATCACCGCCGACAAGGCTGCCCGGAAGATTGTGAGAGCAATCAAAAAGCAGAAACCGGAAGTGCTGGTGGGCGGTCCCGAGCTGCTGATGGTCCATATCAAGCGATTCTTACCCGCCCTCTCGCGCAGGTTGGCACGTAAGGTCAACGCCACCTGATCCCTCAAATTTATTTCGTCTCATGCAATCTTCACCGCACATGACATCCCTTTATAACATCGCCGGCATCCAGCAGGTAGGCATCGGAGTAGAAAATCTCTACGAAGCCTGGAAGTACTATATCGAGCTGTTCCAAATGGACATTCGCATCCTGGAGGACAATAAGGTGGCAGAACTGATGCTGCCCTACACCGGTGGGAAACCACAACGGCGCCATGCCGCAATCGCTGTCAACATGCAGGGCGGTGGCGGATTTGAGGTGTGGCAGTATGCTGAACGGAAGCCACAGCCGCTCTCATTCGAGTTGCAGATGGGCGACCTGGGGGTGTTGGTATGCAAGATCAGGAGCAGAGATGTAGCCCGCGCTTTTGCATTTTTCTCCCGCAATCCCAAAGCCAGGCTTGTTGGTGGGTTGAACAAAAACATCGACGACAGTCAGACCTTCTACCTGCAGGATCCCTTCGGCAACCTCTTCCAGGTGGTGCAGGATGACTATCTCTTCAAGGATGAAGGCCGATTGACCGGTGGTGTGGCAGGTGTCACGATCGGCGTCTCGGATATCGAACGGGCAATGACCGTCTACCGTGATATCTTGGGTTACGACACGATCCTGGCCGACGAAACCGGCCTGTTCCCCGATTATGCGGCATTGCCCGGCGGAACGGGAGGCTTCCGCCGGCGACTGCTGGGTCATTCCCATCCAAGGAAAGGGAGCTTCTGTGAACTATTCGGTCCTTCCAATATTGAACTGGTACAGTCGCTTGAACGTACCCCGCGTAAACTGTATGAAGGACGCTACTGGGGCGATCCGGGTTTTATTCAGGTATGCTTCGACATCCGTAACATGGAGGAACTCGGCAGGCACTGTGCAGCGCTAGGGTACCCTTTCACGGTAGACACGACCCAACGCTTCAGTGGGGGCAGCTCGTTCGACATGGGCGATGCAGCGGGTCAGTTTGCCTACATCGAAGATCCGGACGGGACCCTGATCGAATTTGTGGAAAC
>JALHHX010000345.1 GCA_022837245.1 Lentisphaerota bacterium | reverse complement strand
CTCGGAGGCATACATCTCCGCCTTGCGGGCGTCGATGTTGTGTTTCATGCGCAGCCCGTCGAAAAGGGTGATGTCGGCACCGATGCCGAAGCTGGTCTGTGATGAGTTGGTATTCTGATAGACATTGTCGAGGCCGATGGAGCGGCCAAATACGAAGTTTTGTCCCGCAGAGGCATTGAGGCTGGGCAGCAGGTCGGTGCGTGCCTGGCTGTAGGCGATCTCCCGCTGCCGGCGGCTCAGTTCCTGCTGTTTGATGTTGCGGTTGTTTGCGAGTGCAGTCTTGATGCATTCCATCAGCGTGTAACGCTTCTGTGCCGCGAGAGGAGCAATGGAGCTGATGAGCAGGAGGGCTATGGTGATTGTTTGTCTGATCTGCATGATCTCTGGTTTATTTTTGTTCGATGATCTCACTGCCGCGTACCTTATTGTTCTCCTGCAATCCCTCTTTCACCTCGATGTGGATGCCGTCCGAGAGACCGATCTCTATCTGTTTCCGCTCAAAGGCCTGCGGTTTCTCGCTCGTCAGCAGGTGGACGAAAGTGGAGTCACCGCTGAATTCCACCGCACTCTCGGCGATGGTGATCACCTGCGAGCGCTTGTCGAGAATGATGTCGGCATTGGCACTGTAGCCGGCGCGGATGAAGATGCTGTCGGGCAGCTGCAGGGCGGCTTTCATTTCGAAGAGGATGGCACCGCTCTCCTCCACGCCCTTGGGCGATACATATTCGAGCGTGGCGGGTATCTTCAGGTCCTGTATGGCGCCGATGGTGATCTCCATGGGCATGCCGGTGACGAGTTTCCCCACTTCGGTTTCATCGATCTTACCTACGAAGAGCATGTCGCTCAGGTTGGCCACAGAGGCCACAGTGGTGCCATCGTTGAAGTTGTTGGACTGGATCACCGAGTTGCCCGCCTTGACCGGCACGTCGAGGATGGTACCGCTCACGGTGGAGCGCACCAGCGTGTTGCTGGTCTTGGCCGAGCTCTGGGTGATACCGGTGCGGACAAGGCTCAGGTTGTCGTTGGCTGCGCGCAGCTCCTCCTGGTCGTTCTTGTATTGCAGCTCTACCTTTTCGAACTCCTCACGTGAGATCACCTCGTTGTCGTAGAGCCTCCTGTCGCGCTCATAGTTGGCTTTGCTCTGGTCGGCTGCCAGTTGCGCCCGCTCCACGCGGGATTCGGCACTGCTCAGGTTCACCATGTCGGGTACCACCTGGATGCGGGCGATGATGTCGCCTGCCTGCACCTTGTCGCCTGCCTCCTTGTACACTTCTGCGATGATGCCTGACATTTGGGGCTTGATGAGGATCTCGTTGCGCGGCTCCACCTTGCCGGTGGCCACTGTTCGCTTCTCGATATCACCCTTCACCGCGGTCTCGATGGTG
>JALHHX010000344.1 GCA_022837245.1 Lentisphaerota bacterium | reverse complement strand
TGATTAATCGCTTCTCCGTCGCATCGTGCGGACGTCATTCCCACCCGGAATCTCCCTTGGTCGACAGGCTCAAGACGATGGCTGCTCAATAAAGGCAGTCAGGGTATCTTTGATTCGATCCATCTCTGCTCCGGGATTATTTTCGACCAGCAGCGCGAGGCTGGTTCCATCCGATCGAGCTGCAACGTAAACCCGAATACAATCAAAGACCCAGCAGTAGTGGGCCGCTTGCTGGTTGGCAGGTAAAAGGGTTTGCCCGGCATAAACCAGGCCCGTCAGCATATCCTCCGCCGCCGAGGGATAAAAAGACTTGCTCAGGCATTGGACCTCGAGCACACGATCCGGCAGGTGGATGCTATACGCGACCAGGCCGGCTATCGGCAGGCGCGACGAAAGAAAGGTCTCCAGTGCGTTATTCATTCGGCGTCGGAGGCGGGTGGNNCGCTGCGCACCAATAGTTTGAAGGCAGGCTGGATTTGAACCAGCATCCGGCTGCTGCCGGTGCTCATCCACATCCGGTGGAATCGTCCGCTGGGCGTGCCTTTGGCCGCCTGGTTCGCCTGTTGCTCAAGTTTGGCAAACAGTTCCAGGCGGTTTTCAATGGACTCACACTTGGACTCGTAAAGGACTTCCCGGGCATTCGAGCAGAGCAGCACCTCCTCGATCTGAGTTCCGCGGGCTTCTGTGGGGGCGGAAGCATCGAACGACGTCGCGCCAAAGTCCGCTGGGCGCCCCAGCCCGCCGAACCCCCGCCCCGGCTGCAATTCGCCCTCATCCCGCAGCCGCGCTGCTTCCATCAGCAGGAATTGGTATTGCCCGGAAATGGTGCGACGGGCCGGCTCGGCAAAGGGCTGGAGCTTGAATTCGCCGCCCTTTAAAGCCAGCAGGCCGTATAACGCCATTTCCCCCTCCAATTGCCCGGTTTGCGCGTGAATAATCTCTCCCTCGCTAATATATATCTGCCCCTGCCGCTTGCCGGTGGTCACCTTCAAAATAGACGACTTGCGAGCCAGGCACTCCATTTGCAACACATCATCCAACCCCACCTGCTGCCCCGGATGGGTGCGTCCCAGCAGGCGCAGGAACTCGACGCCGTCCATAACCGGCATCTCGACATCCAGCACCACCAAATTCATCGGGTGCGCTTTCAAGTGCTCCAGGGCCTGGGAGTGGTTGGTCGCCGTTCGAATCGCCCATCGCCCCCCGGACAATTCCTTGAACGAAGCCCCGATGGCCGCCAGGAACTGTGCATCGTCATCGATAATCAAAAATTGATGGTGCTGCGGGTCGTTCTCTTGCATATCGTCTTAGCTGCCGCTCTCAGTTCCGAGCGCCTGCAGTGCCATTTGTATCGCCGCGGCCACATCCCCGTCCACATCGGCCGCGGTGCGTGCCAGCGCCTGCCGGGCCCGTTCGCCGCCCAAACGCCCGAGCGCTTCGGCAGCGGCCTGGCGGACATCCCGATCCGGATCCTCCAGCATGCCGATGAAGAGATGAGTCGCCATGCGCTTGCGTTTTATCGCCGGCGAACCCAAATGGTCCTCGGGCGTAAATTCAAACGTGTGGTCCGCCGCCATCTCTCCCAGATTCACCAGTAATTGGGCGACAAAGAATCGAATCGCCGGCTCTGCATCCTGGATGGCCAGCTTTAATTGCTCCGCCACCCCGCGCGTTTCCGGCAGCGAGGCCCAGTCCGGATCAATACGGGCGAGACTGGCCGCGGCAATCCGCCGCACGCTGGTAACCTCATCTTTCAAAGCCAGGATCAACGGCGCCACCCCGCGACGATCGCCGATCCGTCCTAGCGCCATCGCCGCCGCTTCGCGC
>JALHHX010000343.1 GCA_022837245.1 Lentisphaerota bacterium | reverse complement strand
CGCGAGCGCTACCGCGGCATCCGGCCCGCCGCCGGCTACCCCGCCTGCCCGGATCACACCGAGAAGCAGACGCTCTGGAAGCTGCTCGATGTGGAGAAGAACACCGGCATCAAACTGACGGAAAGCGGCGCCATGTGGCCGGGCGCGAGCGTCAGCGGGCTTTACTTCGCCCACCCGGAATCCAAGTACTTCGGCGTGGGCAAGCTGGGCCGCGACCAGGTGCTCGATTATCACCGGCGCAAGCAAATGGAGTTGGCCGCCGTCGAGCGCTGGCTGGGCCCCTACCTGAACTACGACCCGGCCGCCTTCGGAGCGGCCCGTCCGTAATAATCCCCCGGGGCGGAGGCTTGTCTTTTCCGATTTGCGTCCTAGACTAGGTACATGAAGAACGATGTGCTTCCGGTGCAGATTCGCGGCATCCTGCCCGCCAACAGCGGGTGCGCTCTGTTCGTGGGCAATGAGGAAAAAGTCTTCGTCATCAACGTCGAGCCGAACATGGGCGCCGTCATCGGGATGTTTCTCCGGCAGACGCCCAAGGAGCGGCCCCTGACCCACGACCTCATTCAAAGCATCTTCAAGGGCTTCAGCATCAACGTTGAGCGCGTCGTCATCACCGAGATGAAGAACTCGACCTACTTTGCCCGGCTGATCCTGCAGCAGCAGAACGAGCTGGGCCGCAAGATCGTCGAGATTGACGCCCGGCCCAGCGATTGCCTGGCGCTCGCCACCGCCCAGAAGCGCCCCATCTTCGTCACCCACTCGCTCTTCGAGCAGGTCGAGGACATGAGCGAGGTGCTCGAACGCATCAACGAGAACGACAGCGAGTCCGAATAGGCCCATGCCGCCGCCGGCTGCCCAACCCGCCGCGTCCCTCAAGCTGGTCTGCGGCGAGGATGATTTTGTCGTCAAGCAGCGCGCCCGGCAAATCCACCAGCAATGGACGGCGGAAGTGGGGGGGATGGACCACGAAACGATAGATGCGAGCGTCACCACGAAAGACGAAGCCTTCCGGGCGCTGGCCAAACTCCGGGAGGCCCTGCAGACCCTGCCGTTCTTCGGCTCCGGGAAGGTCATCTGGTTCAAGGACTGCAATTTCCTGAGCGACGAGCGCGCGGCCACGCCGGACGTGACGGAAGCGCTGGCGGAACTGGCCCGGGAACTCAAAGAGTTTGCGTGGGCAAACGTCCGCCTGCTCATCAGCGCCGGCAAGGTGGACAAGCGCAAGGCTTTCTACAAGACCCTCGACAAGCTGGGCGCGGTCGAGAGCTTTGCCGGGTGGTCGGCGGACGACCCCGACTGGGCCGAGCAGGCGGAGGCGTGGGCCCGCCAGGCCCTCCGGGCGCGGCAGAAGGAGATTTCCGATGAGGCCCTGGCCGAACTGGTCAG
>JALHHX010000086.1 GCA_022837245.1 Lentisphaerota bacterium | reverse complement strand
GGGAAGGGGAAGGGGGGGGGCGGCACACCCGTTTCCATGCCAATATGGGATGCTAGTGGTTATTATTGGAAATTTGTCCACCCGGCCACTGCCGCGGCTAAGCAATTTATTGACTTTATGACCCTGGTGGTGTAATATAGAAACCTTATTTTTTGCCGGCAACGAGCGGTAGACGACATACAGGAGAATCATGATGAAAAGCAAACAACAACAACAAGGGACGCCAGCAGTGGAAACTGTTTCCGGCGAGGTCGATGAGGAACTGAACCGGGACGTTCCAGCGGCCGAAGAAAGCGCGGAGATCACGGACGAGGTTGAATCCGAGGAGGCCCAAAAAGCCGCCGCTGAGGACAATGCCGCATGCGGGAAGAAAAAGCATGCTGCAGGTGGGAAGGCATGTGAAGAAGAGATAGCCAAGCTTAAGGACCGGCTGCTGCGTCTCCAGGCAGATTTCGACAACTACCGCAAACGCATCGCGCGCGACCACTCCGAAATGGTGCAGCGCTCCAACGAGGATCTTATTTTGTCTCTGTTGCCGGTGCTCGACCATTTCGACCATGCGGAGCAGGCGGTGGATAAGAACGCGGATGAATCTCTAGTCGCATATCTCCAGGGGTTCAAGCTCGTGCGCGGCGAGTTGGAGAAAGTGCTCGAAAACAACGGCGTCAGGGCGATAGAAGCCGTGGGCAAGGACTTCGACGCCAACCTTCACTACGCGCTTACGACAGTGCCGGCTGCCGATGGCAAATCGGGCGTGGTCGTGTCGGAGTTCCGAAAAGGCTATACGCTCCACGGGCGCATACTGCGGGCGTCGCAGGTGATCGTTTCGGAAGCCTCGGATGGTGAAGCGGGTTCGGAAAATTGCGAAGACGGCTCGGCGGGTGCCTCGCTGGGCGCTGAGGGTTGATTTCGATGGCAGATAAACAAGACTATTACGAAACCCTCGGAGTGAAACGCGAGGCGACGCCGGATGAGATCAAAAAGGCGTACCGCAAGATGGCGATGAAATACCACCCTGACCACAACCAGGGCAATAAGGAGTCGGAGGAAAAGTTCAAGCAGGTGTCCGAAGCCTACGAGGTGCTCAGCGACGATAAGAAGCGTTCAATTTACGACAAATACGGTTTCGAAGGGATGAAGTCGCAATTCGGGCCGGGAGGTTTCGATTTCAATCGCGATTTCACACACGCTGAGGATCTGTCTGATATCTTCAACAATCTTTTCGGCGGCGGCGGCGGGATCTTCGAGACGCTATTCGGCGGAGGGCGTGGACGCAGGTCGAGCCCCCCCCCGGGCGCCCAGGACGGGCAAGACCTGCGTTACGATATGGAGATAGATCTCGAAGAGGCCATTTTCGGCGCGTCGAAAGAGATTTCCATCCCGACAACCCACGATTGCAAAACTTGCAAGGGTTCTGGCGCGGCGGAGGGTACGAAGCGCGAGACGTGCAAGCAATGCAATGGCAGCGGAACCGTTGTTTCCGGTGGCGGATTTTTCATGATGCAGCAACCTTGCCCCGTTTGCAGGGGGGAGGGGTCGGTCGTGCGCACTCCATGCAAAAGTTGCGCGGGTAGCGGACGCGTGAAGGAGAAAACGCGAATACTGCTTAGGATCCCGAAGGGAGTCGACACCGGCTTGCGCGTGCGCGTGGCCGGCCGCGGCGAGGGCGGTTTGCGAGGAGGCAGGGACGGCGATTTGTACGTGGTCTTCCATGTCCGCCAGCACGGGATTTTCGAGCGCAACGGAGACGATTTGGAGTGCGTGGTTCCAGTTGCGCCAGATGTCGCTGCGTTGGGCGGGGAAGTCGAGGTGCCTACGGTCGACGGATTCGCCAAGCTCAAGCTGGCGCCTGGAACTCCCAACGGCAAGTCGTTCCGCCTGCGTGGCAAGGGATGCCAGTCGGCGAACGGCACCGGAACCGGCGATTTGGTGGTGCGTATTTCTATAGAAGTCCCGGCGCGTATGAACGCGCGCCAGAAAAAGGCGCTTGAGGAATTCGCGGCGGCGTCGGAAATGTCGTCTTATCCCGAGGCGCGTAAATTCCGCGACAGGGCCGACGCGTTTCTCGCGAAGCGCGATTCGCTTAAGTCCGCTAAGTGACCTGGCGGATTTTACGCTGCTGCATAGGATTATGACGAAATGCACACCGCGATAATCGGCACGGAAGAGTTGATGGGCGGCATGCCCGTCGCGCTCGGGGACGAGGATTCGCATCATATGCGCTCAGTGTTGCGCGTGTCGGAAGGCGAGCCGGTGCGGCTGGTTGACGGGCGGGGCAACATGCGTGCGGCGGTGGCGGTCTCCATTTCGAAGGGCGGAGTTGTCTGCGAATTCCGTGGCGGGGTGGAGACTCTGCCACGGCCGCGCCCGCGTATAACGCTTTTCCAGTGCGTGGCGAAGCCGGTGCGCATGGACTGGCTTGTCGAGAAGGCGCAGGAGCTGGGCGTGGAGCGTATCGTGCCGGTGGTTTCGGAGCGCGTTGTGGCGCGGATGAGGCGCGGGGAGAAGCAGGATCGGTGGGGGAGGATCGTCGCTTCGGCCTTGCGGCAGTGCGGGGGTGCGTGGCTCACGGATGTGGATCCTGTCGAGAATTGGGCCGGTGCCATTGAGGAAATGCGTTGCTTCCCGGGGCCGGTCCTTATTGGGGCGTTGTCGGACGTGGCTCGTCCGATCGGCGAGGTCTTGGAGAGCATCGGAGTGTCGGGACGTGGCGAAAGCATTGGTTGGCTGATCGGGCCGGAAGGGGATTTCGCGCCTGGGGAATTGAGGGAGGCACTGGCGCTTCAGAACGCGGTCGCTGTGTCGCTGGGAGGGAACGTGCTACGCGTGGAGACGGCGGCGATTTTCGCCATAGCCGGGACTCTGGCTTATATGGGGTGAATCATTCCTTCAGCACGAAGTGGCGCGAGATCTGGCGGCGCATCCAGATTATCATGAAAGCGCAAACCAGCACCACGATGGATGTTATTGTGACCGACTGAGCGGGATGTTCGGAAGTCACAGTACCTCCTAGAAAGCTGCCTATCGCCGCGGCGGGCACGAATCCGATTGCAGTGCCGCACAGGAAAGCGCCGCCGCGGAGTTTTGAAGCGGCGAGGATGGCCGTGGAGAGTAAACCGGGGACTGGGATCTGACGTATAAGGATGACGTGTATGGCGGATGGCTCCTTCTCCAGAAGGTCGTAATGCCGGAACCCCTTTTCATGGAGCTTTTCAAAGAGTTTCCGGCTTCCCATGATGCGGAAAGCCAGAAACGTGCAGTAGGCGCCGAATAGGGATGACGGCAGCGAAAGGGCGAACCCGAGTGGACCGCTGAAAACCACCCCTGCGAAAACTCCTGTCCAGAAGCGCGGGAATCCAAATGTGCATATCACGGTGTTCGCAGCGAAGAATGTGAGCGACGCTCTGAGCAGTCCCCGGTCTAAAACCCACGCCTTCGCCTGGTCTATTTGCCGTAGCAGTTCCTTTATATGCGCGGCATTGGACAGCACCAGAATCGTGCCGAACACGAACACGATGCCGATCAGCACTTTGAAAAAAAAACGCCAACGCGCACGAACTGTTTTAGAACATGCGGATTCAGTGCTCTGTTCGTTCGGATTCATGGAGGGTGCTGCCTTTAGAGATTCCGGGGAGCGTTTTCCCAGCCAGGGCCTAGGATATAAAAGTCAGGGCCTAAACTGAGATCTGTCCGGCTTTGGCCATGGAGCGTGCCTCGACGCTCTGGATTTCGGCAAAGCCCTGAGAGCTGACGGGATTGAGACCTTTGCTGGCCTCCATCGACGCGTCTTCTTCGAAGTACAGCGACGCCTTGACGCCGGTAAGCGCGTGGAAAAGCATGTTGCCCTTGTAAAGCCCCACTTTCACGGTGCCCGTGGCGTGCGCGGCGTAGGTCTGAACCGCAGCGAAAGCCGCTTCGGTCGAGAGGTCGTAGTAACGGCCGTCGTATATCTGGGTGCCGATGAAGCGCGAAAGCTCGACCATCATCGCGGTGGCGCGCTTGTCCAGTATGGACTGGTAGACGTATTGCAACGTCTTGCCTAGCAGCTCCATGCCCGGTGCCTCGTATACACCGCGGCTCTTCGTGCCGATGATGCGGTTCTCAAGCGCATGGCTGAGCCCGACGCCGTTTCTTCCGCCGATTTTATTTGCCTCGACTAGAATATCGAACGGCTTCATCTTGCGGCCGTTTATCGCCACTGCGCGTCCCTCGACAAATTCGATTTCCACTTCTTCTTCGACGTCAGGCGCCTGCATCGGCCACACGCCCATCGTGGGCTCGACGATCGTCATAGCCGTTTCTATGCTCTCGAGGTCTTCCGCCTCGTGGGATAGCCCGGCGATGTTGCCGTCGGTGGAATAGCGCTTCTTGCCGCCGGGGAAGGCGACTATCCCGAATTTCGCCAGGTATTCGCACATCTGCATGCGCCCCGGGAATTCTTTGAGCAATTCGGCGTCTCGCCAAGGGGCGTAAACCGTCATCTCTGGCGCGAAAATGTTTGTGTAGCGCTCAAAGCGCATCTGGTCGTTGCCGCGTCCCGTCGCGCCATGCACGAGGGTGGAGATGTCCCGTTTTTTCATCTCGCCGACGAGCTTTTTGACCGTAACGGCACGGCCGATTCCGGTTGAGTTCCAGTATCCGCCATCATATGTGCCTTTCGCCATGATCGTGCGAAAGCAAGCCTCGGCCATTTCATTCTTAACATCGACGATTACCGTCTCGACGCCGCACGGCGCCATTTTCCTGGCGACGTTCGATATGTCTGTCTCGTCGGGCTGCCCAAGATCCGCCGTGAAGCAGAGAACGTCCGCCCCCGCTTCCACCAGCCGTTTTGCGATCGTCTTGCTGTCGAGTCCACCCGAGACGCAGATGCCGATCTTGCGGCCCTTCATTTCATTTACAGTCAATGCCATTTTTCAACTCCTTGTTGCTGATCAAAACAAAATAACAACGCAGCCGTTATTCTTTATCTTCGGTCTCTTCTTCTTCCTCTCCACCGAACAGGACTTCCAACGTGTCGCCGATCATTTCAAGACCTTCTTCGAGGTCGTTGTCCCCGATATTGAGCGGCGGCAGCAGACGCACCACGTGCTCGCCGGCTGTGAGGGCTAGCAGCCCTCCTGCGCGGAGTTCGTCGACGACTTCCTTGGCGCTGCCGGCAACGACCAATCCGATCATGAGGCCGAGTCCCCTGACTTGGAGCACCTGATCGTATTCCTCGACGAATTTCTGCAGTCCTACTCTGAACAGCTCTCCGAATTTTTCCGAATGTTCCACCAGTTTCTCTTCCTCAAGAACTTCGAGGAACGCGAGAGACGAGGCGCATGCAAGCGGGTTGCCGCCGCAGGTTGTGCCATGGCTGCCAGGAGTGAACACGTCGGAGTATTTCGACGATGCCACAAGCGCGCCCATTGGTATCCCGCCCCCAAGGGACTTGCCGAGCGTGATGGCATCCGGCTTGACGTCGTAATGCTCATAGCCGAACATCTTGCCCGTGCGTCCGAGACCGCACTGTATTTCGTCGCAGAGCATCAGCAGCCCTTTCTCGTCGCACAAACTTCGGACGCCCTTCATGAACTCCGGCGTGGCGGGGTTGATTCCACCTTCGCCCTGCACCGCCTCCAGCATCACTGCGATGGTCTTGTCATTGACGAGTGCTTTGACTGACTCTAAGTCGTTGAAATCGGCAAAACGGAAGCCCACGAGCAGCGGATCGAAGCCTTTCTGCACTTTGCTCTGGCCTGTTGCCGATATGGTGCCCATTGTCCGGCCGTGGAAAGAGCTCTTCATACAGATTATTTCGTAGCGTCCGCTTTCGTGGCCGTATAGACGCGCCATCTTTATCATGGCCTCATTCGCCTCCGCGCCCGAATTGCAGAAGAACACCTTGCCGCCCAGGCTCAACTGGGAGAGCTTCTGCGCGAGCAGCCCGTTCTGTGGCGTGTAGAAGAGGTTTGAGCAGTGGGAGAGCGTCTCCGCCTGGGTTTTGATGGCGTCCACGATTTTAGGGTGGCAGTGTCCGGCGTTGTGGACTGATATGCCCGACGTGAAATCAAGGTACTGCTTTTTCTTCTGATCCCATACGCGGCAGCCCTTGGCTCGGACTATCGTCGCCGTCCGCGAATATGTGTTCATCGTGTAATCGTTGCAAAGCAGTGCTATGTCTTCGTTCTTCTTCATTGTTTTACTATCTCCGTTCCAACGCCGGTATTTGTGAATATTTCGAGCAGCAGGGAGTGCGACATGCGCCCGTCGACCAAGTGCACCTTCTTCACGCCGGCGTCAAGCGCGTCGAGGCAACTTTGTATTTTCGGCAGCATCCCGCCGCCGACGATTCCTTCTTTCATAAGCTGCGGCGCATCGTCCGCATGGAGCGTGTTGATGAGCGACGTGGGATCGCCCGGATCACGCAGCAGCCCAGGCACGTCTGAAACGAAAGCGAGTTTCCTCGCCTTCAGCGCCTTCGCCAGCGCCGCCGCCGCCGTGTCTGCGTTTATGTTGTAAATAAGGCCATCGGCGCCACGTCCTAGCGGGCAAATCGCCGGGATTTTGTCTTCATGAAGCAACTCGCGAACTGGTCCGGTATCGACAGCCATGGGAACACCGACATACCCCCAATCCAAGTCTGCCCCGGTTGCCGGATCTTTGCCCGTCTTCTTAAGGGCGAAGAAAATCCGCTCTCCGTGAAGCGGGCTCGCGCTGACGCCTTTTTCGTTGAGGATGCTAACGACCTGCGCGTTTACCTTGTTTTTAATGACGTCCTCGACGATATGCATCGACTCCGCATCGGTCACTCGCAGCCCCTGAACGAACTTGGTTTCGATGCCGGACTCATTTAGCGCCCGCGATATCGTCTTGCCGCCGCCATGCACCACGACGGGGTACATGCCCACAGTGCGCATGAACGCGATGTCCGTCAAAGTAGACCTCAGGTTTTCCTCGCTCTCCATGACGCTGCCGCCTAGTTTGACGACAATCATCTCGTTTTTGAAGCGGGCGATGTACGGCATGGCTTCAATCAACGCATCAGCTTTGCCGATGTATTTGTCCATGCCTTGTATTGTTGGGATATCCATACTCAAGTCGTGTACTCGCTGTTGATTTTCACATAATCGTAAGAGAAGTCGCTGGTGTAAACCGCGTCCGCGCCTTCGCCGAGGTTCAGCTTCACTGTTACGGTGAAAGCTCTTTGCGCCATCACTTCAGCAAGCTTTGCCTGCGCCGTTGCATCGGCCACCTCGCCTTTGTCGTAAACGCATACGTCGTCGAAGTATATCTCCGTCTTCATGTCATCGACCTGCGCGCCGGAATAGCCGACAGCGCAGATGACTCTGCCCCAGTTGGGGTCTGCACCGAAGCACGCGGTTTTGAAAAGAGGGGAATTGGCGACAGCGCGTGCGGCGCGGAGCGCATCCTCGTCGCTTGCCGCCTTTTCGACGGCGACGGTCACGAACTTCGTTGCTCCTTCGCCATCCTCGACAATTTTCATTGCAAGAGCCTTGGCCACTTCTGAAAGAGCCTCGGTGAACAGTGCAAAATCGTCCTGTGCCGGAGTCAGGACCTTGCCACCAGCGGCTCCGTTCGCGAAAACAACAAGCGTGTCGTTCGTGCTCTGGTCGCCATCCACAGTTATTCTGTTGAAAGAGTTGTCTGCCGCGGCCTTTAGTGCGGCGCGAAGATCTTTGGCGCCAACAGCCGCGTCGGTTGTTATATAGCAAAGCATCGTGGCCAGGTTGGGGCAGATCATGCCCGCGCCCTTGCACATGCCGCCGATTGTTACATCAACTCCGCCGATTTTTACCTTGAGCGCAACTTCTTTAGGCTTGGTGTCGGTCGTCATGATTGCGCGTGCCGCGGCCGCGCCACCGTCATAGGACAGGGCGTCCTTCGCCAGCTTAATGCCGTCCGCTATGCGCTGCATGGGTAGCCTGCGCCCGATTGTTCCGGTGGAGCTGACGAGCATTTCTTCCTCTGGTATTCCAACGGTCTCTGCCGCCAAGCGCGCCATTTCAACGGCGTCTGCAAAGCCCTTTTGCCCCGTGCAGGCGTTGGCGCATCCGGCGTTTACAACCACGCCGCGGCACTTGCCCTTGGCGGCGCGCTCCCTGTCCAGCACGACGGGCGCGGCGGCCACTCGGTTGGAAGTGAACAGGCCGGCGCACGTTGAAGCGCGGTCTGAAAGCAGCATCGCCATATCCGTGCGGTTCGCCTTGATGCCGGCTGCCACTCCACACGCCTTAAAGCCCTTGGCGGAGGTTGACCCGCCGTTGTCTATCCATTTAAATTTAGAAATCATTGTCAAAAAAGCCTGACACAACGCACAACAAGCGCGCCGTGTAAATGAGTTGTGCATTATTGCACATCGCCGGACGTAAGTCCATCAGATTTCTTTGTAAAAAAGAGTTGCGTCCACGCTGGGAGGTGTGCTACATTAACTGGCTCAACAGCGCAAACCGCCATCTGGAAGGGTGGCAGGTCGCCCCGCGCGGAAGCGAACGCCGGAGAAATCCGGCAAAGCGGATTCACCGCAACGGTTGCCAGAAACGGCGCCGTTCCAAACAACCACAAGGTGCAAATATGTCAGAAGCCACACTGTCCGGGCTTAGTGTCCGTGACTTAATTACCGCCGGAATGCATTTCGGCCATCAGACCAAGCGCTGGAACCCGAAGATGAAGAAGTACATCTTCGACAAGCGCAACGGGATTCACATCATCGATATCACGCAGTCGCTTGATATGCTCGAGGATGTTCTGAAGTTCGTGCGCGGGCTGGCCGAGGACGGCAAGAAAATCCTATTCGTCGGCACGAAAAAGCAGGCTCAGGAGGTCATACAGCTCGCCGCTCAAAACTGCGAGATGTTCAACGTAACCCACCGTTGGCTCGGCGGCACTCTTACGAACGCTCAGACGATCCGCCGCAGCGTCAGTCGCATGCGCAAGCGCCAAGAACAACAACGGTGTCCTTTCGGTCCATAAAAAGGAAGCGGCCACCATGCGCCGCGAGCTCGACAAGCTTGAAATGAACCTCTCCGGCATTGCCGATATGGAAAAACTCCCGGCTGCGGTGTTCGTGGTCGACATCATGCGCGAAGCCAACGCCGTGGCAGAGGCCCGGCGTCTTGGTATCCCGGTCATAGCGATTGTGGACACCAACTGTGATCCAGATCAAGTAGATTTCCCGATTCCGGGCAACGACGATTCCATACGTTCCATAAAGCTCATCTCGGACAGCATTTCGCGCGTGGCGAAAGATGCGCTTGCAGAATACTCCCGCAGGGCCGCCGAGGAGAACCGTCGCGTAGAAGCGGAGCGCGCAGCCGCCAGGGCTGCCGCCGAAGCTTCCGGCGATGCCGCCGCTGCCGCTGAAAAGGGGTCTCGCCGCGCGCCGCGCACACGTCCCGCCGAGAGCGAGGCGAATGAAGAGGCCAAGAAGAGGGCGCGCCAGGCGGAGACCCGCCGCAAGACTGCCCACGAGGCTGCCAAGGCGATCGCAGAGCGCGCCAAGGCGGCAGCCGGCGAGGTGGCGGAAACCGCGCCCGTTGCCGAGGATAAAGCCGTCGTTGAGGCCAAGCCCGAGACAGAAGCGGCTCCTGCGAACGAGTAACACTGAACAATAAACATCAATAAGAACGGAAATTTAAAATGGCACAGATAACAGCAGCCGATGTCAATAAATTGAGGACGATGACCGGCGTCAGCATGATGGAGTGCAAAAAAGCGCTCGTCGCGTCTGACGGCGACTTCGACGCGGCAGTGAAGATGCTCCGCGAACTAGGTGTCGCAGTGGCGGCCAAGCGCGCGGAGAAGGCGGCAAACCAGGGGTTGATCGCCTCCAAAATCTCGGGTGACGGCTCGAAGGCCGTTATCGTGGAGGTGAACTGCGAAACGGATTTTGTGGCCCGCAACGCGGATTTCGTTAAGTTCGTCGACAAGGTCTCCGATACCGCCCTCGCTGGTGGCAATCCGGCTGAAGCAATGAAGGAAGAAGTATCCGCGCAAGTCTCCGCTATCGGCGAGAAAATAGAAATCCGCCGTAGCGAGAGATTTGAGCTTCAAGGAGCGGGTCTGCTCGCTTCTTACATACACATGGGTGGCAAAGTTGGCGTTCTGCTTGAAGTTGGATGCGAAAAGCCTGAGACTGCCGCCAAAGCGGAATTCGCGGAAGTCGCCAAGGACATCACCCTGCAGATCGCCGCTTCGGCGCCGCGCTGGCTTGATTCAACCGAGGTGCCTGCGGCCATTGTTGCCTCAGAACGCGAAATCTACGCCAACCAGATGAAAGATCAGAACAAGCCGGCAAACATCTTGGAGAAGATCATCGACGGCAAGATTTCCAAGTTCTACGGTGAGAACTGCCTTGTTGATCAGATATTTGTGAAGGACAGCGCACTGACGATCTCCAAGTTGCTAGTCCAGGTAGGCAAGCAGGTCGGCGACAAACTATTCGTCCGCCGCTTCGTACGCTATCAGCTAGGAGCTTAATAAGGTAAAAAACAAGTTGACGAGGCGGCACTTCCCGCCGCATAATACACCCTTCGTTTTAGAGAAACAAAAGAATCAATGAAAACATTCATACCCAAAGATCCCGGCGAAAACCGCAGGTGGCTAGTGGTTGACGCGGCAGGGAAACCCCTGGGGCGCGTGGCGGTGGAAATCGCCAACGCCCTGCGCGGCAAAGACCAGCCAACATTTACCCCATGGGTTGACACGGGCGCGTTCGTGGTTGTCACTAACGCCGCCAAGGTCAAGCTCACCGGCAACAAAGAACAAGACAAGATCTACCAGCACTTCACAGGCTACCGCAGCGGTCTATACGAGACCACGGCGGAGGAGATGCGTGCCAAGCATCCGGACTGGATGATCAAGAAGGCCGTGGAGGGGATGCTTCCCGGCAACACGCTCGCGCGCGGCATGATGCGCAGGCTTAAAGTCTACGCTGGCGCAGAACATCCGCACGAGGCCCAGAACCCCTCGGCGTTCTAGTCACTTCTACAGGAAAGCAAGAATCACATGGCAGAAATTATCTCCTCGGCAACTGGCCGCCGCAAGACATCGGTGGCGCGTGTCAACCTTTCGCTCGGCACTGGCAAAACGCAGATCAACCGCCGCGAACCAGAAGACTACATACCAAGCGAAGTGCTCCGCACTTACATGATGCAGCCAATGAAGATCGCCGGCGTCGAAGGCAAATACGACGTGACGGCCTTCGTCAAAGGCGGGGGCATCTCCGGCCAGAGCGGCGCCATACGCCACGCCATAGCGCGCGCGCTGTGCGCTGCTGACGCCACGCTGCGCGCGCCGCTTAAAGCGGCCGGGTGCATGACGCGCGACCCGAGAATGAAGGAGCGCAAGAAGCCCGGCCAGCCCGGAGCTCGCCGCCGCTTCCAGTTCTCGAAACGTTAAGCAGCATTTGCCATACACAGCGGGCATCCTGTTTTCGGGATGCCCGTTCGGTTTTAACCAGGCACAACAGAACGGCGGGGCGGCGGAGGCCAGCCGCTTTTGCCGTTACCAAGGATTTACATGGCTTTTAAAAAACTAATAGGCACAATCACCCGAAAATTTTTCGGAAAACAAAAAGAACGGCGCGCCAATGCCAAGATAAGTGCGGAGGGGAAAGGCTCCGCTGCGGAACCGCGCACTTTCAACCGGGAACAAGCCCGCAAGAAGCCCAAGTCGGAGATATGGGAGCCCGGCAAACCCAGGACGCGCGATGGCAAGCACGCCGAGCCAAAGTCCCAGCGGGATGGCGAGCCTAAACGTGGCGGCCGCCAGCAGCGGCGCAGGCAGCCCGATACGCCGCCAGTTACAGACACCCCTTGGGATCCCGCGGAATTCACCGTGGAGCCTCAGGAAGGGAAAAAACGTTTTCACGATTTCGACCTCCCCGTAGAGGTGATGCACGGTATTTTCGACGCAGGCTTCAAATACTGTTCGCCAATCCAGGCTGAAACCCTCAACCAGACGATGGCCGGGCTCAACGTGGCAGGCAAGGCGCAGACAGGCACCGGGAAGACCGCGGCGTATTTGATCGCCATATTCTGCCAGATGCTCGCGAAGCCAGATAAACGGTCGGGCAAACCCGGGAAACCCACCGCCCTCGTCATAGCACCGACGCGCGAATTGGTCATTCAGATAATAAAGGACGCCACGGAACTTGGTAGATACTGCGGGATCGGCAGCCTTGCGGTATACGGCGGCATGGACCACGTCGCGCAACAGAAGAGACTTGAAGAGGCGCCGGTCGATTTGATCGCCGCCACACCCGGGCGCCTTCTCGATTTCATGCGTTCGCGCGTTGTTGATCTTAAAGGAGTCCACACGCTGGTTATCGACGAGGCCGACCGCATGCTCGACATGGGCTTCATACCCGATGTTAGAAAAATCATCCGCGAGTTGCCTCCCAAGGAAAGCCGTCAGACGCTTCTGTTTTCCGCCACTCTCAACGACAGCGTCATGGAACTCGCCTCGCAATGGATGCCGGACCCCATCAAAGTGTCGGTCGATTCCGAACACGCGACCGTCGATACGATCCGGCAGATTGTGTACCCCATTGCGGCAAGGGAAAAATTCACGATCCTGTATAACATACTCAAGAAGCACGAAGGTGAACGGTTCCTGGTCTTCCGAAACCGCAAACGCGATTGTGAAGAGCTACGCCGCCAATTGGAAAGTCACGACATCATGGCGGAGGAGCTCTCTGGCGACATCGACCAGAAGAAGCGAATCAGAATCCTTGAGGACTTCCGGTCGGGCAAGGTCAAGGTCGTAGTCGCCACAGACGTTGCAGGCCGTGGAATACATGTGGACGACATCGCTTACGTGGTCAACTACGATTTCCCATACGAGGCTGACGATTACATCCACCGCATCGGACGCACCGGCCGTGCGGGGACAACAGGTACAGCGATTTCATTCGCATGCGAGGATGAGTCGTTCATAATCCCAGATATCGAGAAACTCCTTGGCGAGGAACTACACTGCCAGCAACCAGATGATCTCCTGAGAACGACCGTGCCTGCGGCCACGCGCGAAATGCCGCGTAAACGCCGTTCAGACCCTGCGGGCGGTAGAGGCCGGCAATCCGACGGACGCCGCGGAGGAAGACCATCCGGAGGTTACAAACGGTCCCGCGGCGCACCTAGACCGGGTAAATAGCTTAGTTACACACACATTAATCATTAAGGGAAGAATTATAATGACAGCAAATGTTAAAAAAGTTGCAATTCTCACAGCCGGCGGGCTCGCGCCATGCCTGAGTTCCGCAGTCGCGGCGCTCATCGAGCGTTACACTGAGGTTGCGCCCGAAGTTGAAATAATCTGTTACATCGGTGGTTACAAAGGGCTGTTGGAAGGCACCAGCATCGCCGTTGGCCCCGAGCTCCGCAAGAACGCATACAAGCTCTATAAATTCGGAGGATCGCCGATCGGCAACAGCCGCGTTAAACTTACAAACGTAAAAGACTGCGTCAAACGCGGGCTCGTCAAGGAAGGGCAGGATCCGCAGCAGGTGGCTGCGGATCAGCTCGTCAAGGACAAGGTCGATGTGTTGCATACCATCGGGGGCGACGACACTAATACCGCCGCTGCCGATCTCGCGGCGTTCCTTAAAAAGAACGGCTACAATCTCAACGTAGTGGGCATGCCAAAGACGATCGACAACGACGTATACCCCATAGCCCAGAGCCTTGGCGCTTGGACGGCGGCTGAGGAGGGTGCCAAGTTTTTCGCAAACGTCGTCTCGGAGCACTCCGCCAACCCACGCATGCTCATAGTACACGAAGTAATGGGGCGCAACTGCGGATGGCTCACTGCCGCGACAGCGGTGGAATACCGCAAACTTCTAGACGGGATGGAGTTTGTCCCTTCCATAGGCGTAACGCGCGCCCGCCGCGAAGTCCATGGTGTTTACATCCCGGAGCTTGATTTTAACGTCGAGGCAGAAGCCAAGCGTTTGCGCAAGATTATGGACGAACAGGACTGCGTAAACATATTCGTTTCCGAGGGCGCTGGCGTTGAAACGATCATCGCGGAAATGGAATCAAAGGGGCAGGACGTCCCCCGCGACGCATTCGGCCATCCGCGTCTTGACAAAATCAACCCAGGCGCGTGGTTCGCTGATCAATTCGCAGAGATGCTTGGCGCGGAAAAGACTCTAGTTCAGAAATCTGGATACTTCAGCCGCGCGGCTGCGTCGAACAAAGCCGACAAAGAACTTATCATCAAGTGTGCAAACAAGGCCGTCGAGGCTGCCTTTACCGGAGTTGGCGGTGTTGTTGGCCAGGACGAAAACAAAGGCAACGAACTTCGTGCCTGTGAATTCGAGAGAATCAAAGGTGGCAAGCCGTTCAATACCAATCTCCCTTGGTTCGACGACCTGCTAGCCGCAATTGGCCAGCCGAAGGGCGAATAATCAGCCGACGCGGAGGACGCTGTTCAGTGTTCCTAGGCCGTTCTGGGTCCAGTCGCGGTCTGGATCTGGATCCAACGTCCAGATGCCGTTGATGACGAACTTGTATTCGTAGATCCCCGGGGCGAGCGTCAGGGTGGCGGTGAAGATGCCGTCGCCCTGTTTGTCGACAAGCTTCTTATCGGTCGGGTTCCACTCGTTAAATGAACCTGCTACGTTTACGGTGCTTCCTGCCGGGGCCTTGACGGTCAGAACAACGCGTTTTTTGGATGACCCGCTTTTTTTAGATTCGGTCTTTTTAGCCTCAGCCTTGGCGGAGCCTTCCGCCGGAATCTTTGTCTTCACCGGTTTTTCCGATGCTTCGTTGCTTTTGGGTTTTAGTGCCATGGTGAA
>JALHHX010000342.1 GCA_022837245.1 Lentisphaerota bacterium | reverse complement strand
ATGAGTAATAAGCCGTTGAAAAACGGTTAGTTGTGAAATCGAAGCTGGTGGGAGGGGATTTTTCACGGGCGGGCGGGCGTTCGGAGGGCTTTTGGCTTCGCGAATGTCTTACCTGAAACGTTGACGTTGGGTGCTTTAGCCGTGCGCTCTCGCTCCATCGAGGCCGGGACATATCCGACAGACCCGCAGGCGGCCTCAACGAACTGCTTGGCTGGCGAATCCAACCGCGAGGGCGGCGCGCCGGAAAATCCGCCGCGGCCGGCGGGGAAGCCGGCATTGGCCGGGCGCGGTTAGCGAGGGGGGTTCGGGGCCGGGGTCAAATCACCGTTCCGTGCGGGATGACGCCGTTTTTGGGGATGATGACAATCCCGTCGCGGATGTAGTAATTGGCGTGGTCCACCTTTTCCGGCTTGCCGTCGGGAGAAATCACCACGTTGTCGCCGATGCGGGCATTTTTATCCACGATGGTGTTCTGGATGCGGCAATTGGTGCCGATGCCAATGCGGGGGCGGCCGATTTGCTCGTGCGCGCGGATGGATTCGAGGGATTCGTAGTAATCGCTGCCCAGGAGGATCACCCGGTTCAGGACGGTGCCGACGCCGACGCTGCCAACGTTTCCGATGCGCTGCCCCGGCACCACGGTCTGACCCTGACTGACGGCGACGGGACTCATGTGCAGGTACTTGGTTACCCATCCGGCGCCATGATCGATCGTCACGGCTCCGGTGCTTGCGTTCGCGAGGGTCACGGTCCCTCCGGCTGCAGCCAACACGCGCAAGCCCCGATCCTCGCCAGAAGCGAGGTTCAGGTCCACGGCTTCCTTGTGGTAGTAGACCTTGCCCGTGCTGGGATCCGTCCAGGAATCGTAGGTCGATAGCCTCCACGTGGAGCCGCACGGCACCGGCAGTAGGAAGTCCGGTCTCGCCCCCGAGGCATGGGCGGGCAAACCTACGAGTCCCAGGGCGACTGCGACAATGGCGACCCACGCCGCGACCCTTCCCGCGTCGTTGAACCATGTTTTGCCTGTCTGCAACATCGCTGCTTTCTCCTTACCGATTGGCCGACGCGTACCAGCCAAAGTCCAGCAGTACAGCGACATCCGCGAGCACGTTCGGCTGTCCTCAGAAATGGGGACCTTGACTTGCGGAGGAATCGTCTGGATGGGTATTGGCCAGGGTACGTCCCATCTTCAAGTCCAACCCCCGGCCCAGGCCCTGCGAACACACCCGGCCACGCCCCGCGCTGGCCTGCCTCACGCCTACTCGTGACGTAGGCTCGAACCAGCAGATCATCCGGGCGCAGAGCCGCACCGTGGGGGAGTAGAGAAGTCTTGACCAGCACGCACACCACATCAGAGCTGTCCGTTGCGCCGGGTTCGGTGGTGGTGGTCCGGG
>JALHHX010000085.1 GCA_022837245.1 Lentisphaerota bacterium | reverse complement strand
TCGTAAGTGCTTCGAGTCGATGGCTGTGTTCAAAGACTTGACGCAGACCAGTCTCTTCAAGACATTAGGACTGCCGTCTTTCATGCGTGACTGGCTGTTGCAGAGGTTCGAGAATGCGGACGGCGTGTTCGACGCTGGGGAAATGCTTTCTTTTGTCCATGAGTTCATTCCAAAGCACGATGACTGGACGCGTATCAAAGACAGAATCGTGGTCGGTTTTGAACGTGTCAAACTATTCGCAAAGATAGTTGTCAACATAGACGTTGTCACTGGAGAGGTAACTTTTTCGTTGCCTGATTTTGGTCTTCGGAATCGTGAGACGATGATTGACGCCGATGTCTGGGACAAGTGCAGAGGTAAGTTGGCGTCAGGACATGAGACATGGGGAATGCTTGAACTTGGATATCGTCCACCGGATGATACTGCGCGTCCCAAAGTGCCTGGCAAGATAAGGCTTCTTTCATTCCGGGACTTCTGCCCATACGACATTGATCTAAACTACTACAAAGACGTACGCAATGAATTCTCAATCCAAGAATGGATTGACATTATACTCGGTGCAGTTGACTATAAGGCAGAGGGCTATGATGCTGCGAAAGCGGAGAATGCAGACCTCCCTGATCCGCAAATAATGAAATTGACCATGCTTTCGCGGGTGTTGCCGTTTGCGGAGAAACGCCTCAATCTTATGGAATTGGCACCGATGGGGACCGGTAAATCATATTTGTTCGGACAGGTAAGTCGCTATGGTTGGCTTTCCACCAGCGACAAGATGACCCGTGCAAAACTTTTCTATGATGCAGGACGTCGTGAGCCAGGACTCGTCGGACAAAACGATTTTATCGTCTTGGATGAAATTCAAAAGACAATCTTCGAGGATGGCATGGGAAGCGTGATGCAGGGTTATCTGGAGCAGGGAACGTTCTCGGTTGGCAATTACTCCAGCTCTGCGGATTCCGGGTTTGTCTTGTGCGGCAACATCGCCCCTGAAATTATGAAACAGGACGGTTATGCCTATATGTTCGCCAATCTTCCGAAACTGTTTCAAGATGCTGCAATGATTGACCGCTTCCACGGCTTCATTAAGGGATGGAACATCCCGCGCATGAACAGTACTCTAAAAATCGACGGATGGGCATTGAATTCTGAATATTTCACGGCGATTCTGCATCAGCTACGCGACGACAGCTCCTACAGACACGTTGTCGACGAATTGATTGAAGTCCCATCTGGGTCAGATGAACGAGACACCGAAGCTATCAAGCGCATTTCAACGGCATTTGTTAAACTGCTATTCCCGAATGTTCGCACTCCAGCAGACATCTCGGAGAAGGATTTTGTGCGATATTGCTTTAGACCTGCAATAAAAATGCGCTACACTATCCGATACCAGATGGGACTTATGAACGAGCAGTACCGTGGGAAGGATCTGCCTGCACTCAAGATTCGGAAGGAGGCATAAGAAGTGCCACGGCGAGTAGAGCGTTGTTTCGGATGCGGATGTGAGGTTGACCATGATGCGGCCGGCCTCAACAAGAAACTACTTGGGGAGAATGTCTCCAAGTTCTTCTGTCTTCCGTGTCTCGCAGACAACCTCGAAGTCACGGTTGAAGACCTCCTTGCGAAGATAGAAGAGTTCAAATCTCAAGGATGTAAACTGTTCACATGACGAATCGTATCTATGCTGACCATGCCGCGACAACACCTCTGATGCCGGAGGCGTTGGAGGCGATGTTGCCATTCCTTAAAGAGAATTTTGGCAACCCGTCAAGTCAGCATGGATGGGCTAAGCCTGTGAAGCGGGCGGTGGCGGATGCGCGAACTACAATTGCAGAATGCATCAATGCGGCGCCAGAGGAAATATTCTTCACTAGCGGAGGGACAGAGGCTGACAACTGGGTTGTCAAGGGGTCTGACGGCAGATTGATGGTTTCGGCTTACGAGCATCATGCGATCTTGAATGCTGCCAAAAGTGAGGCGGCGCGTGGCCGCGATATCGTGTATGTTCGCCCCAAAGTCGGTAGTGGCGGTGGCTATGTCATGCCCGAAAAGCTCTCGAAGTCTTGGAAGGATGGCATCGGGCTTGTTTCTGTAATGACCGCCAACAACGAGATTGGAACCATCAACCCGATTCATCTCCTTTCTGAGTTTGCGCACAAGCGTGGTGCGCTGTTTCATACTGATGCGGTTCAGGCCGTCGGACATATTCCAATTGATGTTCGTGAGATGGGGGTTGATTTCCTGTCGGCGAGTGCCCACAAGTTCAACGGTCCCAAAGGTATAGGATTCCTGTATATCCGCAAGGGGCAGAAACTTAGATCGCTTCTCGACGGCGGGCAACAGGAGAATGGCTTTCGTGCAGGGACGGAGAATGTTGCCGCGATTGTCGGAATGGCGACCGCCCTTAAGAATAACTGTACCCGAATGGATGAGATATCAGCGCATCTAGAGGAACTGACCCTACATCTACGAATGGGCATTGAACGTTTTTACGACAATCCTGTTTTTCTTGGCGCTGGCATCGGTAGCCAATTGCCTGGTTTTACAAGTGTCTCGTTCCCTGGCCATCCGGCAGAAGGTCTTATGCATATGCTTGACCTTAAGGGGATTGCCGTCTCAACAGGAGCGGCTTGCGATTCAAGGAACACGCGTGTTTCCCATGTCCTTAAGGCAATCAATGCGACAAACGATATTGCGCATTCGACAATCCGCATAACATTGGGTGCCGAAAACACCATTGCCGAAGTAAACACGATAGTTTCTACACTCAAGCAGTTGCTTAGAGGGCTGGGGACGATAACTCGATGAGCAAAGGGTCACATACGACCGTTTGTAGAAAGGAATTACATATGCCTATTGACTCTTCGACAGACTCATCCACAAACGAGTACACGACGCTACCTCGTCATGTCATGGACTTTCTTAAATCCATTGACACGGACGAGACAATCCTTGTTGTAACAGATTTCGGCAAGGGGAACTTTAGCCACGGAGCTTTGTTCTCAGAATTGAGCGAGTTTCTTCTGATGGAAACACATCACATGAAGGTGCGAGTTGGTGGCAATTCGTATCGCTTTGCGGGAGAACTCATTTATAATCTCCTTGAACACAAGATGTCTAATTGCCGCCGTTTCGAGTTCTTTAGGACAGGGGTAGAGGAAGATGCTGATTCAGACGACAATTGGATACAAAAAATTTGTGAGGTTGCAACGGTTCGTTTCATGCGCGATTACAAATTTGACATAGCGTCTGATTTCATTCGATATGTCGACAAGTATGACATTAGAGGCTCTGGTGCCGGGATGAACTACGAGGCAAAGACCGTGACGGTTTATGACTACGGCAAGTCGATGATGGGTGCTGAAAGCGTAGTGGTCGTTCCGTCAATGATGTCCGATGATGAACCGAATGGCCCCCTCAAAGACGGAACGAATGTGCAGCGCATCAACCCTGAACTTGGTTTGCGAGGTTCGATGGCCGTCCTTTGGGTAAGAAATGAACAATCTGGGTTTCTCCATGATGGAGAATTTAGCAGATTCAATGATTCAGATAAAGGCACATGGGCAATTGCCGATGTTATGATGGTAAAAGGCTACGAGGACGTTCTGCCTGCGACACACGCACTATACGGTGATGCTACATCAAATCTTGCCCCCAATCAAAGGCGATTGTTCAAGGATGCTGGACTTGTTTGTCATCATCTTATCAGATCGTATGAGGAAGTCGACGAAGAGCGGCGGGAGTACTTGAAGCTCCGTGAGAGCATTCGGGAGAAGACCGAGAACGGCGAATCAATGGGTGATGAATTGCTGACCACGGAATAATTTTCATGAAAGTCACCGTCATATCATTCTCGTTCAAACGCGGAATCCCGGACGATCCGACCGGGAATGGCGGCGGCTTTGTCTTTGACTGTCGGGCGATGCCTAATCCTTTCTGGGATGAATCCTTGCGCGGCTATACGGGGCGTGACAAACCCGTAGTTGACTTCTTCGCCCGATTCCCGGAGACGGTCGAGCCGTTCCTTGAAGCGACCGAGACGCTTGTCCGCCAGTCTATCGAACAGTACAAGCGCGATGGCCGCGACCATCTTCAAGTTGCCTTCGGCTGCACTGGTGGGCAGCACCGCTCCGTGTATTTCGCCGAGCGCATGGCGGAGCGATTGGCGGGCATCGATGGTGTTGAAATTGAAGTCTCCCATACAGCGAAACAATACTGGACGACCAACCACGCCAAGGAGAATCGTGATATAATCTTCCAAGAGGAGTTGAGATGAAGAGCGAAGAGATCAAGAAGCTTGTGGCAAAGAGCGAGAATGCCGCCGTCGAGTTCAAGCGGGCGAGAGGCGGCGTCCCCGCCGACTTCTGGCCATCGTACAGCGCGTTCGCCAACACGGACGGCGGAACCATCATCCTTGGCATCCGCGAAAAGGACGGCAAGCGCGAGGTCGAGGGATTGCCGGATGTAGAGAAAACGGTGGCTGACATCTGGAACGCGGTTAACAACGCCGAGAAGATCAGCGCGAATGTCCTGTTCAACGAGTCTGTTTATCCCATCGAGGTTGACGGCAAACAGCTCGTTGTTGTCGAAGTCCCGCGCGCGGAGCGCACTGTCCGCCCGGTCTTTGTCGGTGCGGACGTGTTCAAAGGAACGTACCGCAGAAACGGCGAGGGCGACTACCATTGCTCGCGTGAGACGGTCGAGGGCATGATCCGCGACAAGTGCGCGGAGACAGCGGACAACTGCGTCCTTGACGAACTGACGATTGCCGACCTCGACGCCGATTCCATCCGCCGGTATCGGATGTACTTCAGCCAGTTGCGCCCCGGTCACGTCTGGAGTGGGTTGGCCGATGACGGCTTCTTGATGAAGATCGGCGCGGCGGCTCGCGGGCGCGACGGCAAGGTGCATCCCACGCTCGCGGGGCTTGTCTGCTTCGGCGACTTCAACGAGATTACGAATGTTCTGCCGTACTTCTTCCTCGACTACCGCGAACATCTCTCGCCGGACGTCCGCTGGACGGATCGCGTGTGTTCGGGCGACGCCAACTGGAGCGGCAACATCTTCGACTTCTTCTTCCGCATCAATCAGTCAATCACGGCGGGGGTGAAGGTGCCGTTCAAGATTGCGTCGGACAACGTGACGCGGGATGATGATACGCCTGTCCACAAGGCTCTGCGCGAAGTGTTGGCGAACGCGCTCATCCATGCGGATTACCACGGGCGGAGGGGCATCGTGATCGACAAGTACCCCAAGCGGCTGGAGGTGTCGAATCCGGGGACGCTGCGCATGAGCAAGTCCGTAGCCATCGCCGGCGGCACGAGCGACGCGCGAAACGGAAAGATATTCAACATCTTCTCGCTGGTGCGCATCGGCGAGCGTTCCGGCATGGGGCTGTCAAGCCTGTATGGTGTCTGGGAGAAAGAGAAGTTCGCCGAACCGTCCATCATCGAGTCCTACGAACCCGACCGCACCAAGGTGATAGTCGAGTTTGAGTCAGACGAGTCGGAACTGGGGGTGAAAACGCCGGAAGTGGGGGTGGAAACTCGCGAAGTGGGGGTGGAAAATGCGGAAGTGGGGGTGAAAACCCAGGAAGTGGGGGTGGAAACTTCAGAACTGGGGGTAACTCCAGGCTTTGATGTTTTAATGGGTGCCTATAGAAACGACTTCCGCGCCAATGCCCGCAAAGTGTTATCGGCACTTGCAGAACACCCGGAAATGGACTTTGTGAGGCTCTCCCAGGTGCTCAACCTTTCCCAAAACAGTGTGTGGCGGGCTGTCCGTGCCTTGCGGGAGGTTGGACTGCTTGTCCGGGAGGGTGCAGACAAAGGCGGCAAGTGGATCGTGAAGAAGTGATGGGACATGGCAAAACTATCAAGAAAACTAACATGAAAACTGACAAGAAAACCAGACAAAGGCTGGCATTGGGAGGTTGTCTGACCAGCCGCGTGGGGCGACACTCTGGGCCGCTGGCCGTGTTGTCTCACTTGGGATGTGCTGGAATCATCCGAAATCCCATCTGAAAGAAAGGAGCATGAAACCTTGAAAACAATAGGCGAAACAACTGAAACGGCTCTTGAAAAATAGAGAGGAACGGCGGTGCGGCAGTCCCGAAAACCGACAGATGGGGTTATCTCAAAATAATGTTTCCCCTATTTTTCGGACACTGGGTTCGACTCCCCCCGCCTCCACCATTTTTATGAGTTCACGGATCAGGGTACGTCACTTCAATTCCGCGGGAGTTGACGAGGATTGTGGAGTTGCCTTCGCGGCGCAGGATGCCTTGCGGCAGAAGCTCGATTTTGCCTCCGTTGCCAGGAGTGTCAACGGCGAAGTTGGGTATGGCCATCCCGCTGAGGCGTCCGCGCAAGTGCTTCATGATCTCTAGGCCTGTGGCAAGAGGCGTGCGCAGGTGTTCGATGCCGTACACAAGATCACACTGAAACAGATAGTAGGGCCGTATGCGGTTGTGGAAGAGTTTTCTGCACAACTCTTCGATGATCTGCGGAGTGTCATTGATTCCGCGTAGCAGGACTGTCTGGCTGGCGACCGGGATGCCCGCGTCGGTGAGCTTGGATGCAGCGGCGATCGCGGCTGGCGTAACCTCCACCGGATGGTTGAAATGTGAGTTGACGTAAACTGGTTTGCCACGGCGCAGGATGGCGACTAGATTGTCGGTGAAACGCATCGGCATGTTGACGAGAGTGCGCGTGGCGATGCGCACGACCTTGACCGAAGGCACCGAGACGATGGGGGATAGAATTTTTGCAACGGCTTCGTCTGATAACGTCAGAGGGTCGCCGCCTGAGATGAGGATGTCGTCAATGGCCGGATTTTTCCTGAGATAATCACAGCAGGCTTGAAGCTCCGAGGATGAGATTGCGGATTCCTGTGTGGAGGCGGAGACTCTCTTGCGGGTGCAGTGCCGGCAGCGCGAAGCGCAAGCGGAGGTGGCAACTATGAGTGCTCGATCAGGATAGCGGTGTACGAGGCGGGGGACTGGTGAGAAAGTTTTTTCCAGCAACGGATCTTCCACTAGCCAAGGAGGAGTACGTAGTTCATCGCCGCGCGGGACTATCTGCGCGAAAACGGGGTCTTGAAAATCTGGCGTTTTGACGAGCGACGCATAATACGACGTGGTGGAAACGGGAAAGACCCTTTCAGCGGCGCGCATCTCTTCGGTGATGACCATTTCGGGGAACATGCGCTCTTTGAGGTCGTCCAGCGACATTATCCGTCCCTTCATTTGATCGCGCCAGTCTTCGGTGCCACCCATTGCTAATATTTTATCCGCCAAAATCCTTATTCCTTATTCCGCCAGTTTGTTCGTGTTTACGCGTCCAAAGAGTATCAAAATACTGGTGACTAGTAAATAATATGTAATCTGCATTGTACCCACCAAACCACGCGATCATTGACTGGTTGGAAAAACCACGAGACTAAATAATCCTATAACTCGTATTTTCGTACGAGGGATCACGTGCGGCGGAAGAGGCCTGCCGCCATCCAGCCCGAAGCGCATAAATGGCACCGGAGGGCGACGCGCCGCGGAGCCGCCCGCAGCAAGGGCTCTGGCGTGCGGTGGCAAGCGCAGCGCGACGCCGCTTTGACCTCTATCGTTCCAGTGACAGCCACGTCCTCAACGTCTTCAACGCTTGCCTGTTCTAAAGGCTTTTCATGGTGAACGTGAAATGGTATATTGCGAACTGCTAAACGATGGTATTTTGCTTGTTGAGGGCTGTGAAAAATGAATGGATCGGATGGCGAAGTTAAAATGGTGCGCAGAGATGTCGTTGTTTACGGAGGAACAAGTGCCGGGGTAGTGGCTGGTGTTCAGGCGGCGCGTATGGGCAGGAGTGTCGTCGTCATCGAGTCTACGCTCTTTCTTGGCGGGCTTACAACCGGCGGGCTCGGCGCGACGGATTCCGGCGACAAGTCGGTAATCGGCGGGATCTCGCGTGAGTTCTACCGCCGAGTCAAAAAACATTACGACGACGACGCCTCATGGAATTGGCAGAAGAAGGAAGAATTCAAGCCTTTCGATCCTGAGGGCGATGCGCTGTTCAGATTCGAGCCCAAGGTAGCCACGAAAATTTTCAACGACATGATCTCTGAAGCCGGTGTGGACGTTGTGTTCGGCGAGAGGCTGGACCGCGGCTCGGGCGGCATCAAAATGAAGGACGGCCGCATCAAGGCGATAGTGATGGAGTCGGGGCGCGTCTTCGAGGGAGGTGTTTTCATAGACGCCACATACGAGGGCGATTTGATGGCGCTTGCGGGTGTGGAATACCATGTGGGGCGGGAGGCGGACTCGAAGTATGGCGAGACGCTGAACGGCGTCCAGACGGGAAAAGCGATATACCACCAGTTCATGCGCGATGTGGATCCATACGTCAGGCCTGGCGATCCCTCCAGCGGGCTGCTTCAAGGCGTCCACGATGGCGGGCCGGGGGAGGAGTTTTCCGGCGACAACCGCATTCAGGCATACAACTATAGGATGTGTTTGACTGATCTCCCAGAGAACCGCGTGGCATACACGAAGCCCTGTGGATACGATCCAATGCACTACGAGTTGCTGGCTCGATATCTGGAAGCCATGCCGGAATGGGACGACATTTACTCCCTGCACACCGCCATGCCGAACCGCAAAACGGACACGAACAACCGGGGCGGGTTCGGGACGGATTTCATTGGCATGAACTACGGGTATCCCGATGGAAGTTATGCCGAGCGCGAGCGGATCATACGCGAACATGAAACTTACCAGCAGGGGCTAATGTGGTTTTTGGCATATGAGAACGATCCACGCGTGCCGCCAACCTTGCGCGAGAAGGTGCTGCGCTGGGGGCCGGCCAAAGACGAGTTCCTGGACAGCGGCAACTGGCCGCGCCAGCTCTACATCCGCGAGGCGAGGCGCATGGTAAGCGACTATGTTCACACGGAGCTCGATTGCAGGTCTTTGCGCGAAACG
>JALHHX010000341.1:2487-3006 GCA_022837245.1 Lentisphaerota bacterium | reverse complement strand
GCCCCATCAGGCTGGATGCGCAGAACCCGATGATGCTTGCCCGTCGCTAGCCAGTACGGCTCCAGGCCCCAGCCAATAGATTCAAGTGTCTTGTGCAGGGGATTCTTGACGGTTGCCTCCCTGTCGGCTGAGGGGGATGGCTTTGCCGGTGATCTTGGGTGCCGTCATCGAAGTTCCTTGGAACACCGGGCTCCAGCTCGGTCCTGCGTCAAGGGTGCTAATTATCCTGGGAGCGCGGAGCCACCGCTCCGGATCGTCGCAAGAGCACGTTTGAAAAGTTGAAAAACTTTCATTACTCCATTCCAATGTCCCGTCATCCTTTCAATCCTCCTGTCACTGACCGATTAACGCGTTACGTTTAGCTTGTGATTTGAACGGGCGATGTGTTAGAATCGCAAACAGATTGGGATGAACGACAAAAATAATGCATTGGATAATGATTCCGCGGTCTTCCGCGCAATGATTGAAGTAATGAGGCCTGGCCAGTGGGTGAAAAACCTGCTGGTGATGGCTGGGTTT
>JALHHX010000341.1:0-2436 GCA_022837245.1 Lentisphaerota bacterium | reverse complement strand
TAAGACCAACACTCTAGATTTGAAGGCGGCGTTTTTACGCACATTGCTGGCCTTCGTGCTGTTCTGCTTGGTGTCCGGCGCTGTCTACGTAATGAACGATCTGCATGATGTGGAGGAAGACCGAACGCATCCCACAAAACGGATGCGCCCGATAGCGTCGGGGAGACTGCCTGGGCGTATAGCCGTGTCGTGGTATTTCGCTCTGCTTGCCGCCGCCCTTGCGGGTTCGCTCCTTCTCGGACGCGGGTTTGCGTTGAGCGTGTCGGTGTATTTCCTGCTTCAGACTCTCTACACGTACTGGTTGAAAAGAGTTGTGGTGGCGGAACTGATTGTGGTGGCGGCGGGGTTTGTGATACGCGTCTACGCAGGCACGGCGGCGGCGGGGATCTACGCCTCCCCCTGGCTTCTGATTTGCACGTTCATGGCGGCGCTGTTCCTCGTCACCGGCAAGCGGCGTGAGGAAAAGGCGCTGCTGGGCGATTCCGCCGGGACGCACAGGGCGGTGTTGGCACTGTACGATCTGCCGATGCTCGATCACTGCATATCCGCCACAGCCGGGGCGACTGTGGTTTGCTACTCGATTTACGCGACGGCGGGTGATACCGCCGCGAAGTTCGGCACGGAGCTTATGGTGCTGACGGTGCCGTTTGTGGTCTTCGGCATTTTCAGGTACATGTATCTTGTGCTGTGCCGCGGTAAGGGTGGCAGCCCGGAGCGGACGCTGACGAGTGATGTGCCGACAGTGATCAACATAGTGCTTTATGCGATGGTCTATTTTTGCGTCATGGTGCTGGCATGATCCTGTCGCATTCATCTGGGAAAAGGGAGATGGGGCAATGGCCATAGTTAAGGGAACGGTGGTTAAAGGACACAGGGTGGCTTCGGAGGAGAGCCGGGATCCGCGCTATCCGCACGGGACGATTGCGATGCAGGTTCCGAAATTCATGCAACTGGGGCTAGACCTGTTGGGATTCCACAAGGGGACGGTCAACGTCTCCGTCAGTCCGCTCCAATTCAAAGTGATAAAGCCGGTGATCCGAAGATATCCCTCGACGGAAAAAAATGGCACAGCGGGTACGTCTATTATCCGCATCCAGAGACCAAGCCTGAGCATTTTCAAAGCCCTGGTGTCATCGAACTCATAATGCCGCACATCCCCGGCATCGAATACGGCACCGAGCTGATGATGGACATCCCCGAGGAGCAGATGGTCTTCTTCGAATGAGATTCCTTCTATTTGAAGCGCTTAACACGTGAGTGGCAGTAGGGGAGGCCACGCTTGTTTTCATAATAGTCCTGATGCCCATACTCCGCCTGCCAGAACGTTTTTTCCTCTTCGATTGATGTCACGACATCGAACTTGTTTTTCTTGAGGAGGGCGATAAGCTTCTCCGCGGTTTTGCGTTGTTCCTCGCTGTTGAAAAACACGACCGATCTGTATTGCGAGCCGATGTCGGGCCCCTGCCCGTTGGCCTGAGTCGGGTCATGAATCTCGAAGAACAGCCGCGCCAGCTCCTCGAAGTTCGTCAGGCGCGGATCAAAGACCACCTTGACAGCTTCTATGTGGCCCGTCTCCCCGGAGCAGACTTGCTTGTATGTGGGGTTTTCCACAGTGCCGCCCGTGTAGCCGCTCACCGCGCCTATTACGCCCGGTGCTTTTTCCATGAAGTACTCCACGCCCCAGAAGCAACCGCCGGCGAAGACCGCGTGGCTGAAATTCGTTTCAACGGAGGCCTCCGGCACGAAATCCAATGAGATCGAATTGACGCAATGGCGCGTATTGAGGGGGGTGAGCTTTTCCCCTATGAAGATGTGTCCAAGATGCCCGTCGCAATTCGCGCAAGTTATCTCGGTCCTCCGCCTGTCGGGATCGGGTTTGGACTTGACCGCGCAGGGGATTTCCGCTTCGAAGGCAGGCCAGCCACATCTGGCATCAAACTTATGGTCGGAGTGGTAGAGCGCTGCCCCGCACCGGCGGCAAGTGTAGACGCCTGGCTCCGAATGATTGTCGAATTCCCCGGTGAAAGGAGCCTCCGTTTCTTTGCCGACGATGACCCGCTCTTCTTCCGGTGTAAGTATCCTCAGTTTCACTTCCATGGCAACCTCCTTCCCCGCCCCGGCGGCGACCAGACACACCGCAACCAGAGCCAAAATAGCCAATTCTGCAACGTTCAGCGCTTTCACAGCTCCATTATACAATCCGGCAAAGCGGAAAGTCAACAGACATTTGCTGATTTTTTTATTGGGGTGAGCGGACAAAGTGAATGCGGCCCCCCGGGGCGGAGGGGAGGCATTCAGTTTGTCGATGCAGCCAGTTGCATTCAACCCGCCCGCACCGGGCGGGTTGCATTTGCTTTGCCTAGGCGGAAGCAGTGGGGAAAGATTTTTCCATCAGTTTCTGATCGTCCTCCAGTGCCCACCCCCTAGGGGGTGGTG
>JALHHX010000340.1 GCA_022837245.1 Lentisphaerota bacterium | reverse complement strand
CGCCTCATTGGGGGCTGAAACTCGCCCGGGTGGATTCGCTTGCCTGGACGACATTATCTTTTGTTTTTCTATTTCTGGCGGCCGTTCTTTTTTGCCTTGGGAAATCCACCCTTCGGGTGCTGGCCTTTCCGCTGGCGTTCCTCATCTTCTGCGTCCCTTTCCCGGTGCTGGTCAAAGACGCCATTGAAACTTTTCTGCAATATCGCTCGGCGGACGCCGCGGAGTTGCTGTTTGGCCTGGTGGGCACCCCGCTGCTGAGAAATGACGTTGACTTCCAACTGCCGGGGTTCCGATTACAGGTGGCTCCTGAATGCAGCGGCATCCGATCCACCCTGGTGCTGTTCATCAGCAGCCTGGTGGCGGGCTATCTTTTCCTGCGCACGCCCTGGAAACGCGCCCTCTTTGCCTTTCTGGTGATCCCGCTGGGCATTTTCCGCAATGCCCTGCGCATTGTGACTATCGGAGAACTCTGCATCCATATTGACCCCGGTTTCATTGACTCGGCCATACACCGCCGCGGCGGCCCGGTTTTCTTTGTTATTTCACTGGCCCCTTTCCTGCTATTACTCTACTATTTGCACAAGACGGATGTGCGAAAGCCTCAAGCTAACGATGTCTAAAAATTATACTCACACCCGAATGTCAGAGCCTTCACTTCCGGCCTTGGGCGGCCCGGCTCCGGGGCGCGAAAAGCTGGATGCCGCCACGCCTCGCTTTTCAGTTTCACCCATGAAGCCATTCAGGATATTCCGCGGTTTCGCCTTCACGGGCCCCGGAATTTCCATCTCCCTCCTGCTCCTGCTCCTTTTCGCCACCGGCTGCTCCAAGGAAGCCAGAAAAAACCGGTATCTCTCCCGGGCGAATGCGGACTTTGCCGCCAGCCGGTACGAGCAGGCCGAAATCCATTACCGCAAGGCTCTCCAGATAGCACCAGAGAATTCAACCGCCATAGGTTATTTGGGCATTATTTGCCAGGAACAGGGGCGGCTGCCGCAGGCGCTTGCCTACTTGCGCAAGGCGACGGAATTGGCCCCCGATGATTCCGAGTTTCAACTAAAACTGTGCCTGACCAAACTCGCCCTGGGGGCGCGTCAGGAAGCCCGCGCGGACGCGGAGCGCGTGCTGCAAAAGCAACCCGGCCAAGCCGATGCGCTTGTCGCCCTCGCCGAGACCACCACGAGCTTGAAGGAGGCGCAAGAGACGGCCCGGCAAATCAAAGCCCTGCGGCAGCAAGACAAAGATCGCCCCGGCTATCACCTGGCCCTCGCCACCCTTTATCTCCGCCAGGGGCAAATCGCCGAGGTCGCGCCCGAATTAAACCAGGCGCTGGCACTCGATCCCAAGTTTCCCGCGACGCACACCGCTTTGGGGACCTTGTATTGGCTGAGCAACGATCTGGCTCGCGCCG
>JALHHX010000084.1 GCA_022837245.1 Lentisphaerota bacterium | reverse complement strand
ACTCCCTTCAATCGCCGCCCGCCAGTTCACGCGCCACATCATCCCAATGATGGGGCTCTCGACAATCATCGCCTTCCTATCAATGGCCGCCGGCCTTGCGATCAGCTGGCGCCTCGACTGCCAACCCTCGCCACCGATCGTAATTTCAGCCGCCCTGATCGCAGTCGCCGCCTATGCGATTATCAAGGGATGTTCCCGTCTTCGCGGTATTCGCGCCAGACGTTCTCGAAGAAGCCGTCCTCGTACGGTATAGGCCGCACTTCGCGCCAGCTGAAGGCGCATGAACCGTCCGCAAACACGACCTCCTGAACCATCCTTTCGGATCCGCCGTCAATCTCGTGAAATGCAAATTCCGCCGGAAGCGCCACGTGGGGCGTGGTTCCGCCGGGATCTGAATAAAGCGCACTACCCCGGCTCTCCCCGTACTTTTCCGCATAGTCCGCCATCGCGCTCAAATAAACGTACTGGCATACGAGGATATTCTTGAGTTTAAGCGCTTTTATCAACCCCGCTTTGCCCTCTCCCCTGACCTCGTTCGCGAAGTTCTTAAGCTCTAAATTTATTTCCGAAATCGCGGCTCGAATCGCGGCGACGTCCCTAACCACCCCGCCAACACGACTCATCCGCTTTGCCGCAGCATCGAAAAGCCCGCCGGCGTTGTCGCCACCCGAAGCCACGCGGCTCCGGAAATCCAGTATTTCTTCAACGCCAGACTCCGCGCTTTCGAGGAACTCCTCCGTTCCCATGGGTGCGTCAGCTCGGCGCGTGGCTATGTAACGAGCTGCCCGCATCGAACCAACCTGACCAGCATTCAACGCGCTGCCGCCAGGACGGTAAACGCCGTGGGTAGCCGCGGCTTCGCCGGCAGCGAACACGCCGGGGATGTTCGTCCGCCACCAGCAATCAACACCCAGTCCTCCGTTGTTGTGCTGTGCGCATAGTGCGATCTCAAGCATATCGACACGCAAATCCACGCCCCTATCCTTGTAAAAATCCGCTGCCGGGGCGTTCATATGGGCCAGGCGCTCAATCGGCGTGCCGAAACATGCCCCGGCCTTATCAAGATACTTTCGAGCCTCAGCCCCTAGTTCGTTGAAGTCTATGGCGCCGCCGCCAGGATTAGTGCGGTAGTCCAGAAAAACTCTCCGCCCTTTTAAGTGTGTCTCGATGTAAACGAGAAGATCTATTAGCGACGACCCGCCGCGTGTTTTGCGTATATCGAACGGCCACTGATAGCCCTTCAGGAAAACTTTCGAGAGCAACTCGCCCCTTTTGGGAAAATAGTCCGCCAAAAAATCCCGTTGATCGCCACCGTCTAGGTCCGTCGAAACAAACCGCGGCAGCGCCTGCATGTACGTGCCGCTCACATTCCATCGCGGCTTGACCGACGCCAGCCCGTATTGCCATTCGGTCAGGTTGCACCCAGCCACCCCAGCCTCGAAAGCAACAGCGTGCGCGCCAAATTGGTTCTCTGGATAGACACAGTCCGCATATATCCCGGCTGGCCCGCCCGTCGCGAAGACAACATTGCGGCAGTTGAAGACGACGAGTTCCGTCGCACCATTGTTCATCAGGTCGCAATCTTCGCAAATCAATCCCACAACGGCGTCGCCGTTTTTTATCAACTTGACCGCCAGAAGGTTGCGGTAAACGCATATCCCCTTCGATTCGACGCTGGCTTGCAGGCTTTCCGTCATCTTCCGCGAAGTGAAAGGACCAATGCTCGTCGCCCTCTCAGCAGGATCGTGATCGGTTTTATAGCCCACGTATTCACCGTACCTGTTGCATGGGAATGGAACACCAAGCTCGACAAGCCTGAAGAAACACTGAGCGGATAGAGCCGCCTCGCAGAGCGCGATGTCGCCATCCACGCATCCGCCATCAAAAAGAGTTTGTGCCAGACGCCGAGCGCTGTCTGGCGCCTCCCCTGCCAGCGACAGTTTATAGTACGTCTGCTTGTCGGAGCCGGCGTTTCTCGACGTCCCGAAATCTACGCCTTCCGAGACAATCGCGATATCTTTTTGCCCAAACTGGTGCAGACGGTCCGCAGCGCTGTATCCAGCCGCGCCCGTCCCGATTATCACGGTGTTGAGGGATACGACCTTCACCCCCGATCCTCCAAAGTCGACAATTTCTTCTTTCATTGCATTCCGCCGCTACAGCCTTCGAATATGGAATCCGCCATCAACATCAATGTGGTTCCCAGTAGTGTACGAGAATTTGCCGGAGCAGAGCGCGCTGACCACGCTGGCCACATCTTCCGGCGTGCCCCACCTTGCGATCGGGAAAACGCCGTCCGCGATAAGCTTATCGTACTTGCCGCGAACCGCTTCTGTCATATCCGTTTCGATCACCCCGGGACGCACCTCATGGACCAAAATTCCCTCGGATGCCAGCCGATCGGCGTAAAGCTTTGTCAGCATCGCCACGCCTGCCTTTGAAACGCAATACTCGCCGCGGCTCGTCGAGCTCACCTCGGCCGAGCACGAGGATATATTGACAATTATGCCGCGGTTGCCGCCGACAGGTTCCTGCGAAATCATCTGCTTTGCCACAAGCTGGGTGAGGAACATGTTTCCCTTTGTGTTGATGCCGACGACCCTGTCGAAACTCTCTTCCGTCATTTCCAGCAGGTCTTTACGCTCAAGCGGTGCAACGCCGGCGTTGTTCACCAGCACGTGAATCGCCCCGAACGCCACAAGAGCCTCCTCTACGATCCTTTTGCGATCATCCGCCTTGGAAATATCGGCTTGGACGTAAATTGAATCCGTTCCCTGCTTACGCAAAACATTTAGATTCTCGGCATATCTCGCCCTGGGGCTTGACGAAACCACAACCACCGAAAATCCGTCCTTAGAGAGCTGCTTGCATATGGCAAACCCTATCCCCCTGCCTCCTCCCGTTACAACGGCTGTTTTTTTATTCGTCATTTTCCATCTCCTCAACCACCCATGGTCTGTTTGGCCCGCAAGTCAGCCTCCGCTCTGTATTTCTTGTACAGCGGAGCGTAGACCCCGGAGTCACGAACCGGACAGCCGGCAACCCCGTGGTCACGCATCATCTGTGTGCACTTGCTACAAGTTATGCAGCATTTAGCGGGATCCAGCGCACCCTTTGCTAACAAATCGCGTGGCGCGTCGGGATACGCAAATGCCATGCGACCCAAGCCCGCCATGCGGCATGAGCCGTCGGCCAGATTGGCGGAGGCCACCTGAGGGAAAAACTGCCTGAGCCATGTATAGCCGTTGCCGATCACCGGCACGGTGCCAGCCCCTTTCTGTATTAGCCGCGTGAAATCGAAAAGCCTTGCGATGCTGGCAAGCGGATGCTCGTCAGGAACCGGAATGCCCATGCTGGACAGGTCGAACGGACGCGTCACCTGCGGATATATGTAATACGGATTCCCGGCTGAGTTGCTGAGCAGTGACGCACCGGCCTCAATCAGTCTTTCCACGAGTAGCAACGGCTCTTCCGGAGCGAACTTCTTGAAATCATGCTCGTCCACGCCAAAACCGTATGGGTAAGGATGCGCATCGAACACATTGAAGCGCGAGGCGACGATAAAGCCATCACCCCCGGTTTCGCGCGAGATTTCGCGCACGATGTCAAGAAGCAACCGCGAGCGGTTTTCGAAACTCCCGCCGTATTTTCCGCCGCGCGTATGCGAAGCCAGCAATTCGCTTATCAGATACCGGTGAACCGCCTTGACGTCCACGCCGTCGAATCCCGCCTTCTTCGCCAGAAGCGCCGATTCCACATAACGCGCGACGAGACTTGCGAGGTACTCGTCTGAACATATGGGAGAATCATCAGTTATACCCACACCCGGATCCAGAATTGGGTCACGCTGCGGCACGATAGGCGCCGGCGTGTGTCCAGTCGGGCGCGAATATCTGCCGGAATGCGTGAGCTGCAGGATATGCAGCGGCGTGTGTCCAAAAGCCGCCTTGGCGGTTTCGTTGACTGCGCTTACGAGATTCTTGAATGCGCCGGCGTTGTCGCGAGTCAACATCATCTGCAGCTCGTTTGCCCTTCCTTCCGGAACCACCGCGCATGCCTCCCACCAGATTAGCCCCGCGCCGCCTGCTGCGAAACGCATGTAGCGGCGCCTGACGAGTTCGCTAGGCGATCCGTCGCGATCGCTGTCGCACCCCTCCATCGGGAGAATGGCGATTGAATTCGGCGCCGTCCTACCAGCAATATCCACCTTTTCGCGCAACGGAGACAAATCATCCCGGAGATTAATATCCACATTCAGCGACTCGATTTTCCCCCTCAACTCGCCTATCGACTTGAAATTAAACCTAGCATGCGCCGTCATGCGTTCTATGATACCCCAGAACGCATAAGCCGTTCAACCAAATCATTACCGTGCGGAGCGCATGGGATCCAGACGGTCGCGGAGAGCATCGCCAAGCTGGTTGAAGCTTAGCACGAGCGCGAAAAGAGCGAGAGTGACGAACGTGCCCTCCCACCAGATCCCCTGCCAGAGACGGACGCGTGCGTTGTTTATCATTACACCCCAGGATGGCTCGTTCTGCGCGCCGATGCCGAGAAAGCCCATGAAGACCTCGGTGCCAACGGCTGCTGGGAAGCGCGTTGAGAAAGCGATGATGATCACATGCATCACGTTGGGCAGGATGTGACGGAAGATAATACGTCCGTGACCGTAGCCGAGCGTGTGTGCCGCCTGGACGTAGCCGAGGCCGCGGTGCTTGAGCGTCTCGCCACGCACAGTACGGTACACACCGACCCAGGTGGTGACGCTTATGCCAACGTAGACGCCGAAGAGTCCCTTGCCGACGACCAGCGACACAGCGAGAATAAGGAGCAGCGAAGGTATTGCCGCCACTGTGGCTGCGAGCCAGGTGCAGATGGCATCGACCTTGCCGCCGAAATATCCAGCAAGGAGGCCTAGCAGGGCGCCGAATGGAACGGCAATGAGCGAAGTGACGATGCCGACGTGGAAAGCGATGCGCGCTCCTTGCAGGAGGCGGCTGAAGACGTCGCGCCCTAGGTTGTCGGTGCCCATGAGGCTGAGGTGCGTGGTGCCGTCGGGCATTTCAATCCTGGACAGCGGCGGGTTGTAGCGCTGCTCCACATTGATGGCGTTGTAAGCGGGGGTTTCGTCGCGCATCTTGTACCCGACCGATACGATTCCCGCCCAGAGCGCCGCGACGCAATACAGCAATATGACGGCTATGCTCAGCCGTGCGTGCACAGGCAGCGACTTCACGAACTTGGCGGCGTCAGCCCACATCAGATGCGCCTTTCCCCGCGTCGCTTTCCGCAGCGTCTTCTTTCACGCCGTTCCCGCTGTATGCGGACTGCCGCCCGGAGGCCTCCCGGGAAATCTGCAGAGCCTCCATCTCCTCCTCTTTGGCCCGCAGCCTGCGGAATTCGCGGGAGATCATGTAGACGCCAAAGCACATACCACCGACTTCTGCGAATGGCGAGGCGAAGACGATGCCATCATAGCCGAAGAAAAACGGCATGATGATCATAAGCGGTGTGGCAAGCACGATCTGGCGGACCGCAGTCACAGCGAGCGCCTGCTTGGGCTGGCCTGTGCCCTGGAAAAAGTGCGAGAACATCGCCGCGAGCCCGCCGAGTGGCATCAGCAGCATGTACCTGCGCAAAGTATAAACTCCGAGGCCGAGCGCACCCCCTGTCGCTCCGAAAAACCCCACCACCGGCCTGGCGAAGAACTCAAGGGTGCCATATGGAATTAGAATAAGCAGAAAAGAAGTCAGAAGCGAGAACTTGAAGATCTTGCGGACGCGCCCGTATTTGGAGGCTCCGTAGTTGTAGCCCACTAGCGGCTGCATTCCCATGGAGAGGCCGATAACAGGCGTCATCATAAGTTGCCGCAGCGACATCACAATTCCGAATGCGGCCATGGCGGTGGTCACGGTGTAGCCGCTGCTGTCGGCAAAGCGCTTTAGCATATGGTTCTGGATCGTCCAGTTGAACGTGGCGGCCGCGTTGAACATGAACGGAGTCAGGCCGTTGATCATGATCCTGCTAAACATGCTTTTGGAGAGGATCATGTCCGCCAAACGTAAGCGCACCACGCTCCTGTGCTCGAAAAACCACATCACCAACACCACAGAAACGGCCTGTGAAATAACCGTGGCACCGGCGGCCCCACGCATCCCCCAGCCGAACCCAGACATGAAAATGAAATCTAGGAACGCGTTGAGCACAGCTCCAACGATCTGCGTGACCATTGAGTACGTCGATGCTCCCTCTGCGCGTATAAGATGGTTGTGCATTGTGAGCATTGCGAACGGCGTTCCGAGGAGCACCACGGATATATATTCATGCGCCGCCGCCTTCGAATGCGGTTCCGCGCCGAAAAGCATCAGCAGCTCTTCCATGAACAGCAGGCAGCCGGCCATTATGATGAACGACACAACCAAGTGCAGGAAAACGCCGCCCGAAAACGCCTTCCCGGCCTCCTTGTAGTCTCTTCGTCCGAGTGCTATGGAGTAAACCACGGCGGTTCCCCTGCCAACCAATATGGAAAACGCGAATACGACCGTCGAAAATGGTATGGCTACATTCATCGCCGCCAGACCGATTTCGCCGACATAGCGTCCGACGAACACGCGGTCGACGAACACATATAGGCTGCTGACGAGAAGCCCTATCATGGCCGGCAGCGAAAGGCGCAGCACCAGCGGCACTATGGGATCCGTGCCCAGCCGCTCCGTTTCGCGGCGCCGCTTCAGCTCCTCGGCGCTGACATCCACGTCAACCGTTGATGCGGTGTCAAGGGATACGGGATCAGGCATTGCCGCTCTGTTCCCGTCCCGGCTCCCCGCATCCGGGAGTGTCGCCGTTTAGCGGCTCCGCAGTTTTCGTTGAAGGCTCGTGCATGCCCTTCACCTCGTTGACGAACTGATCGACGTCTTCAAACCTGCGGTAAACCGATGCGAAGCGCACATATGCGACCTGGTCGAGATCCATTAGCATCCTCATGACGATCTCCCCGATATCCCGGCTAGGGATCTCGCGATCGTAGTCGGACTCTAGGCGTTCGATGATTTCGTCTACCTTCCCCTCAATGGTTTCGAGTGTGACGGGGCGTTTACGGCAAGCGCGTGTTATTCCCCCGAGGAGCTTTTGGCGCGAGAATTCCTCAAGCCTGCCGTCGCGTTTGACCACCATCATCGAATCGCGGAGGATCTCCTCGTATGTCGTGAAGCGGCGCCCGCATTGCAGGCAGACGCGACGTCGCCGTATGGCGAGGCCTCCCCTCACCGAACGGCTCTCCAGGACCTTGTCGTCATCTGAACCACACGAAGAACAAATCATAATAAAGAAACTGTAAACCCGGACGCCTTTACACAAACCCCCCGAACCGCCGCATCAACTAAAAATCAAAACGTAATGTTAAACTAACACCTCAAAATTGTCCAGCGGTAAAACTTGGACATGCGCCTGGGGACATGCGCCTAGGGAAGGCTCAGCGTGTTCTGTTCGATTTAAATCGACTTAGAAAACTCACTGGACTGAAGACCTTAGGGTTTGTGAACAAAGTCTTAAATGCAAACATAGCGGCCTTTACGTACCTTTCCGCCCACCAGAGCTCGCAGATTCTGTGGCGCATAATGGCCTCCGGCGAGAACTTGGCGATTGCGCGCTGTGCCTCATCTTCCGAGAAGAAGTCGGAGTGTTTCTCGGTTATACGGCGCATTATTTGTTGCTTGCGATCAAAGGCCTTCGTAGAGGCCGTTATGCTGCCGGAATGGACTCGGTAGTGGAGCGGCGACGCCCGCATAGGAGCACCTTGAAAGCCGTGTTTTGCGAGGGTTAGAAAGAAGTCGTAATCGCCCCAGCCGTCGTTGAATGCAGAATCGAATCCGAAGCGTATGGCAGTCTCTGTACGAACAAGAGAATTCATGTCGACATAATTGCCTAATTTAAAAAGCGCGGCGTCAAAGTCTGGAACAGAGTTTTCCCGCACGTAGTCGCCGAATGTAACCCGATCCGGATATACAAAGGCAAGTTTTTCATCGCCGGACTCTGCCACGACCTGCGCCGCTTGCTCCAGGAAGTCAGGTCCGATCCAATTGTCGGCATCGAGATTCAGGAACCAGTCGCCGTGCACCTTCCCGAGCATGGCGTTGCGGACGGTATAAACGCCCCTATGCTCAAAATAGATATATTTGACGGCATCGCCGTATCCGGCCACTACGTCCCGCGTATTATCCGTGCTGCCGTCGTCAGCCACTATAACCTCAATGGGTTTGAGCGTCTGCGCCAGTGCACTGTTGATTGCCTTTGGCAAGAATTCAGCGTTATTGTACGTGGGGATAAAAATAGAGATGTTCACTGGCTTACATTCTAAATCACGGGGCTCACAGGTTTCAAGGGTATATCCTTTTCATTTGACTTGTCTGAGACTTTATAAATAAAATTGAGTCTCACTCTGCCAATGTATTCAGCACGAGGATCCCGAACCTTTTCGCCTGACCATAAGAGGTATTTCAAGTTAAGCTTTTCAATAGTTTCCCAATCCAGAAACCATGTTGACTTGTCTTGTTATAGACACAATCAATGAGTCTCCATAAGTCCTTTAGCAACCCTTGTCCTCTTGTATTCTCTAACACGTCCCAGCGCGTTTGCAATGAGTTCAGCTCGACAATCAGGATGAGCAAGGTACTGCAACTGAATCGCACCGAGTTTTTCCACCCCATAACACTGCGACACCGAGCCTGCGAGATCTTCTACAATAATGGCGGTGATACAGGAAAAGTCCGTTAAGTAAACATTCATGCGACTAGTATAACGGTTCCCATAACAACTGACAATTGTGGAAGTAGCGTGGTAAACAAAAAAATGCCCAGTTGAGAATGACTTCGGAATGTTGTATCATCACGGAGTGAATGCGCACTACGCTAGTGAATTAATTATTAAATGAATGACTACAACACAACAATCCAGACAGATTTTGATGAGTTCGAAGTGTCAGTAGTCATACCTGTGTACCAGGCCGAGCGATTTCTCCGCCGTGCAGTGGAATCGGCATTGGCACAACTAGAAACGCGTGAAGTTAT
>JALHHX010000339.1 GCA_022837245.1 Lentisphaerota bacterium | reverse complement strand
CCATTCCTGTCGGCGGTAGTGGTAGCCGGGCTTGACGAAGGTGCCGTTGCCGTCGAATCCCGGATGCACGGCGAGCGGGTTGCCGTAGAAGAAGCGGAGGCCGTCGGCTGAGACGCCGGAGAGCACGCCGTTGTAGAGCGCGCGTTCGACGATGTCCGAGTAGGCCGAGTCGGGCTCCCAGTCGAGCATGCGCTGACCCCAGAACGCGACGCCGATGGCGGCGCAGGTCTCAAGATAGGCGCTTTCGTTCGGGAGGTCGTGGGCCGTGGTGAAGCCCTCGTTCCGGGCGATCTGGCCGATGCCGGCGGTGACGTGCATCTGGGTGGAGGTGAGGTCCTTCCACAGGTGCTCGGAGGCGCGGAAGAGCGAACGGTCGCCGGTGGCGCCGGCGACGGCGGCCATGCCGGTGCAGAGGTAGGTGAAGCGCACGGCGTGTCCCACGGGTTTCTTCTGTTCCCGGACGGGGACGTGGGCTTGGTTGTATTCGTAGGTCTTGAGCCAGTAGTCCTTGGGATCTTCGCCCCGGGCGATGGCTTCCTGGTCGTAGTAGTGGGGCTGCTGCCCGCGTTCGTTGATGAAGTACTCGGCGAGATCCCGGTAGCGGGTCTGCCCGGTGGCGTAGAACAGGCGGATCAGCGCAAGTTCCGTTTCCTCATGCCCCGGATAGCCGCGCAGTTGCCCCTTGCCGCGTCCGAACACCGTGCCGATATAGTCGGCGTAGCGGCAGGCGACGTCGAGAAATGTCGTCTTGCCCGTGGATTGGAAATGCGCGACGGCGGCCTCGATGATGTGTCCCGCGCAATAGAGTTCGTGGCAGTCCCGGAGGTTCGTCCAGCGCTTTTCCGGTTCCACGGCCGTGTAGTAGGAATTGAGATAGCCGTCCGGCTGCTGGGCGGAGGCGAAGAGGGCGATGACTTCGTCGACCTTGGCTTCAAGCGCGGGATCCGGGCACGCGGCGAGGCTGTAGCTGCAGGCTTCGATGAGCTTGGCGACGTCGGAGTCCCAGAAGATGTGCGGCTTGACCGGATCTCCGGCCTTCCACGTCTGCTTGAGGGCGGCGATGCGTCCGGTCTCCTCGCAACGCAGGAATTCGATGGGCAGCGAAACCCGGCGGTTGACTTCCATCTTCTTCTTCCAGAAGCCGCCGGTGATCTGGACTTCGCGGGGCGAAAACGACAGGGTGCTGGTCAGGGCCTTCGATGATTTTGGCATGGCGGAATCCAATCGGGTTTGGTGAGGGTGCTCCGGGTGGGGATGCGCAACATGATAGGCGAACTCCGCCCGGATTGATAAGAAATCGCTTTTCAGGCGGCACGGGCACCCGCCCGCCTGCCTGTGCGTGTCCGCACGCAGACAGGCTGGAACCGGTCTGAAGTAGCGCATTCATGGAGCGAAAGGTAGCAAACTCA
>JALHHX010000338.1 GCA_022837245.1 Lentisphaerota bacterium | reverse complement strand
GCGTGGTGAAGTTGACGGCTTCGGCAAGATTTTCCACCCCCACGAATCCGCTGCCCGGCTCTTCCGCGGCGGCCTTGTCCATTGCATGGAGCGCCGCGCCGTACGCGCCCATGAGCTCGGGATTGTCCGACGACGAAACTTTCACGCTCGAGAGCAGTTCCAGACTTCTAAAGACGGAGATGTTGCGGAACGTGCCGCCCTGAACAACCACGCTGCCGCCGAGTTCGGAATAATCGCTGATCCTCAGGACTTTGTTAAGACAGTTCTTCATGACAGAGTATGAAAGCCCCGCCGAGAGGTCGGCCACTGTGGCGCCCTCTTTCAACGACTGCTTGACTCTTGAGGTCATGAAGACGGTGCAGCGCGAGCCGAGGTCGCACGGTGCTTGCGACCTGGTCCCCAGCTCGGCGAATTCCGCCGGGCTGTACCCCAGCGTGTCCGCGAAACCCTCAATGAACGAGCCGCAGCCGGATGAGCAGGCCTCGTTGATCTTTATGTCGCTAATCGCGCCGTTCTGCACGTGGATCGCCTTGATGTCCTGGCCGCCGATGTCTAGTATGAATGAGACGTCCGGCCGCACTCGCCGCGCCGCTATGAAGTGTGCCACCGTTTCGACTATCCCGTAGTCCATTCCGAGCGCGGCCTTGACAAGGTCTTCGCCATAGCCCGTAACCGCGGCCTTGGCGATCTTCACTGTTTTGCCTCCGGCCCCGAGTCCGTCGTAAAATTCGCGCAGTCCTTGTATGGCGGATTCGAGGGGGTTGCCGTTGTTGGCGCAGTAATAATGGAAAATCATATTAGCGTCGGTGCCCATGACCACTATCTTTGTGGTGGTGGAACCCGAGTCGATGCCGAGAAAACACTCCTCTCCATCCACTGCGGCGCGTTGAGGGACGTATATGACGCGGCGTTCCTTGCGCCAGCGCTCAAGTCCCTCAGCGTTCTCGAAGAGCGGCGGCAACACGGCGCCGCCCCCCTTGACAGGCTCCACACCCTCCACAGCGTCCATGAACTCCGAAAGCGCACACTGTTTCTGTCCCGAAGTCGCCGATAGCGCCGCGCCGGCCGCAGTGAAAACCTGCGCGTCGTCCGGCACTATTATGCCGCTTTCGTCTACGCCGAGCAGCTTCGCGAATGAATTGCGGAGGTGGCGGATGTAGCGGAGCGGACCACCACACAAAACTATGGGGGGGTCGATCTCGCATCCGCGAGCGAGCGAATTGACGACCTGCCCTGCCACGGCGTCTAATATAGAAGCGGCGATGTCGGCCGCGGGGATTTTGCGGCTCAGCAGGTTCTGCACGTCCGTCTTCGCGAACACTCCGCAACGCGATGCGATTGGGTGCGTCCTGGTCGACTTGCTGGCCAACTCGTCGAGCTCCGCGATAGACACATTGAGAAGCGCCGCCATCTGGT
>JALHHX010000337.1 GCA_022837245.1 Lentisphaerota bacterium | reverse complement strand
GTCGCGCTCGTTGATCAACGAAACGATCCTCATCTCTTTCTGGCACTTCGGGCATAGCAGCGGATCGGCTTCCCAGACCTTCTTGATGAGTTCGCGCCACTTGGCCGAGGGGATACGGCGAGGTTTGTGTTCGGAGACATCGATGATCTGCACGGCCCGGCCCGCGGCTGCGGCCTCTTCGGCGGCGTGTTTGTCGCGCTGGCCGCGCATCTTGTTGCTGTACCAGCCGTAATACCGGACGAGCTGGAAGCTCTTGTCCGGGATGTGCTGGGTGATGGCCGCTATGAAGTCGCACGGACTGAAGACCTCGAAGTTGCGCTGTATCTTCGGATTGAGGCCGGAACGGTAGATAACCGCTCCGTCCGGATTGGCGCTTGGCGCGGTTGGGCTCCGTGACCTGCATCTTTTCGACGGCGAAGGGGTTGCGGATGATGTACTGGGCCAGCCGCTCGATGTCCCCGCGCTCGTCGGGCTGTTGCGGGCATCGCGCCAGCCAAGGCTCTCAAGTATCGCGGGGGCGCGCCGCCGGTCTTCTCCGGATAGCATGAGGTCTACGTCGTCGTACGGACGAAGCGTTGGGCTGGAATATGAGATTGCGCCTATGGCCGGGCCTTTGACAATGAGAGGATCTATTCCAGCGGCGGAGAGCGCTCGGATAGCTTCAGCTATGAATGTCCGGCTGTTCTCTGCTTCGAACGCCCGTGAGCGTGCGAGGTCGCGTATGTCCTGCCCGGCGTCCGGGCATTTGCTGATCAGCGCCTCCGCGCAGATTGCCAGCACGCCTTGGCGTAGCGCCGTGTGAGCAAGTCGGGGAGGGGCGGGGATCACTTTTGGCGAGGGCTGTTCAACGCGGAGAGTTTCTCGCAGCGTTTCTGTAAGAATGCTTATTGTGTCATCGCTTTCACGCTGGGCCACGTTAGTTTTTTTGTGTTGCAGTCTGTTGCGGAGCTTGGAGGAGTAAAGGCCAAACTGCCGTGACACAAAGTTGTCGACATTGGTGATGCGTCCGTCTCGTTCACATGAAACAAGAGTTCCGAGAACCTGTTCGGGCTTGATAAGCTCGGCTGGGTGGTCTGGAGTGTCGCCACGGAAGCGGAAGAGTGTCGAGCCGTTGTCGCCCCGTGCGGTGCGCGTGAAGCGATGGAGACGATGCGCGCCCGATGGCAACTCGTAGAGCATCACGGTGCCACGTGGCGGGGCGACGCACTTGCGAGTGGAATTGAAGGGTTCCACCACCACAAAGTCGCCCGCTTTTAGGAATGGCTCCATGCTGCTGCCCTGGGCCATGAAACGAACAGCGTTGCCGCGGCGAAGGTCTGCGGCTATGAGCGGCGAGATGTCGCGATATGTCGTTTCGGGCTGTTTCATGGATTTGAATGCCCCCCCGCCTAGTTCATCAAATTGTGATCAGAGAGAATAGGAGCCAGTTTGCGGCTAGCGCATAGAGGGAGGAGACAAAGTCATCGACCGTTATGCCGAGCCCGGATGGAAGGGACTGCAGGCGGTAAGCGGGGAATGGTTTGATGATGTCCATGACACGGCTGACAACGAAGCACATCGGCATAAGCCACCAGTGCTCCTGCCAGAGCCCGTGCATGCCGAGCATGCAGATGGGGAAGGTGAGATATTCGTCGGCGACGATCTTGCCGTTGTCTTTTTCCCCGCCGAGCGCCTTTTCAGCGTATGTGCATACTGGAATGCAGGCAAGCGTCAGAAGGGCGCACGCCACGATCTGCATCCAGAGCTCTGGCAGGTGGACTGAAAACGTCCAGACAATCAAGCAGCCGATCAGCGC
>JALHHX010000336.1 GCA_022837245.1 Lentisphaerota bacterium | reverse complement strand
CGGCGAGGAGCTCCACGACCGCGGTATTGCCTTCCGAAACGAGCAGGACACCCAGGACCTCGCCGCCGAGCCGATCCCCGCACTCATCTTCGACTTTGTCCGGGTGGTCGCCAGCGACCGGCGCCCAGATGCGTACAGAGAACTCATGCGCGTCGCATCGCGCTCAAGCGCCACGGAAGAGGCGGAGCTTCGATTCGACAGCCAGCTCAAGAATCTGCTTCGAGAATCCAGGACAACCGTTCGTACATCGTCATTCGCCAAGGGGGACCTGGAGGCGTGGCGGCCGCTCATCGCCAGCTTCCTCGACCTGGTGTCGCGACCGGTGCTCACTGCACTATCTCCCTCCTACCAACAGGGCTCTCGACTCGACGACATGATCGATGATGCGCTGGAGGCACTCGGCAAGGAACTCGCCGTTGACGGCGACCCGGTCAAGGCACTCGAACGACTGTCTGAGCTCGATGCCGTGCGGATCCTCACGATCCACAAGTGCAAGGGGCTCGAGTTCAAGAAGGTGGTCGTGCTGGGCGTCGAAGAACAGTTCTTCTGGGGCGATGCCGCGACGTCGGAGTTCTTCGTCGCCATTTCGCGGGCAAAGGATGAACTCGTCCTGACGCACGTCGACTTCAGGGCCCGGCCCAGCACCCCGGTCAAGGTCTGGCGGGAGAACCGAACTGCCCACGCCGGGTTTCTTGCATACGCCACGGGGGACCTCTGAGAGCCCCGGAGAACTGCGACGTGTTGTGGCCGGCGAACGATAGGCGCGACCACGCTGACCTCCCTGGCTACCACTCGCATCTCACCGAGGCGCAGATTCCCCCGGGTGGAGGTGGACACGGGGCTCTCCCGATCGGAACTCACGCCCAGGTCGACTCGCCCGTCGCGAATGCATGGGCCAGCGTCGACGGTGTTGACAGGTGTGACGTCTTGTGGTTCCCCCACGCCACCAGCACCACCCGCCCAGTAGCAGAGACCCTTATGCCATGCCCTTCAGACACGGCAACGGAAGGCCCAAGCCGACTCACAACGCCTACGGGCGGAACTGGATTTGCTCGACTGAATTCGTCAACGAGGCGCCGTCGAACGAGCCAGGTCGCACGAGTGGGCAGTGTGGTCATGGTGGCGCGCACTTCGGGACTCCCCAATCTTGACGGCCGCGAATGATGCGACCGTCAAGCCGAAAGGGGAAGGAGCGGCCATGTAGCCGAGAATGTAGCCATCACACACCGGTCGCCCGCATTCGGGGGTGTCGGCCAACGTCGATGAAGGGCGTCGACCTGCGGTGATGTACTGTTCCGGACGGGTGCGGATGGGGTGCCTTGATCTGGGGGTCAAGGGGTCGTGGGTTCAAATCCCGCCAGCCCGACCAGGTGAGGCTTACTGCAAACACCGACCCTATGGGCCGGGTTTGGAGGAGCTTCCA
>JALHHX010000335.1 GCA_022837245.1 Lentisphaerota bacterium | reverse complement strand
TCACCGGCCGGGCGGCGGCCGGCTCGCCCCGGAAACGGCAGCCCCGGAGGCAGGGCCGAACTCCATTCCCAAAATCAACGCCATTGACACTGGCGGCGGCGTGGAAGCCGCAGAGCCAGACCCTCGGTTGGGATAGGGCCTCGCCAACGCCGCCCCCCCTGCCGAACCCACAGGTCAGAACCGCGAAAACGGCAGGCCCTCCCCCGGCCCGGCAATCCCAGCCCCTAAAATCGCCATTCGCGTCAAAATCCCTCCCTCCCCCCTCCTTTCGAGCCGTGTACAAGGGGTGTACAAGGGATGCTCACCGGGAGTTCATGGGATTTTAGCTGGTACACCCGATGGGCATCCCTTGTACACCCCTTGTACACGGCCTGATGGCAGGGTAAATCCACGGTATCTGGATAATGGAGCCGGATGTTTGAAAAGGCCGAAACGATGGGAAAGAACGAGGGTATGAGTGATAAGTTAGAGAAAAACAGCTATTTGTGAATCTGGGGCGGATTGGAAGCGGTTTTTCAAGGAAAAGCGAGTCAACGGGAGCCTTTTGGCCTTCCGGGTGGTTTGGCCGGAACGAGGCAGTTGGGTGACCCGGGCGCGCACCTTTGTTCCATTGGGAGCCGGGTGAACCTTGCCGCCCGGACCACCGCTTTAACGAACTGCCTGCTGAATCGCCGCCCCCGCCTTTTCTTTAGGCGGGCGGAGGAACTTAACTCTTGCCAGTGGGCGGGTTTGGCGATGGAATAAGGCGAGCATGACGAAGTGTATGGTGACGAATACGGCCAACCCCATCAATCGGCGGACATTTCTGGGCGGGGTGGCGGGAATGGGGATGGCAGGGATGTCGGTGCTGAAGCTGCCCGCGCTGCTGGCGGCGGAGGCGGCGCCGGCGCGCAAGCCCAACTGGCAAATCGGTTGCTATACGCGGCCGTTCGACCAGTTCGATTACCCGGTGGCGCTGGACGCCATCGCCGAGGCGGGCTTCAGGTATGTCGGGATCATGACCTCCAACATCGCGGGCTGGGTCATGATTAAATCCAGCACGCCGGTTGAGGAAGTCCGGAATATGCACCGGGCAGCGCGGAAGCGCGGGCTGGAGGTGCTGTCCATTTATGGTGAATTCCCGGTCAGCAGTTCGCTGGAGGAGAACTGCCGGGGGCTGAAGCAATTAATTGATGATGCGGCGATTTGCGAATGTCCGCACTTGATGCTGGGCGGGATTGGCGATGAGCGCTACCAAATCTACTACCAGACCGTTGCCGAGTGCTGCGATCATGCCGCGGCCAAAGGCGTCAACCTCAGCATCAAGCCGCACGGCGGCCGGAACGCGACCGGGCCCCAGTGCCGCAAAGCCATCGAGTTGGTCGGGCGCAAGAACTTCGGGCTGTGGTATGATCCGGGCAATATCTTCTTCTATTCCGACGGGCAACTGGA
>JALHHX010000334.1 GCA_022837245.1 Lentisphaerota bacterium | reverse complement strand
CTTCCCGGAAAATTCAAGTTCGAGCTCACCGTCTGGATGCACCGTCCAGTCGTAGACGCATTCCATTCCGTAATCGACGATAGGACCTGCGACTCGGGTCGTTGCGACCATGCGACGGGCACCGGCGGCGTCTTTGGCTGGTTTGGCTTTTTTGAAAGAGAGGAGTTTCTCCGATGTCTTGTCGAGCTGCGCGGCACGCCAGCGTCCGTTGGCACCGTTTGTGCCCCCGCCGTTGTCGTTGTCTGTCGGTGCGCGCCAGAAGTTCGCTTCGGGACCGTTTTCAATCATGGGTTGCGAACTCACTTCCCAGTCAGTCAGTGCTCCGCTATCAGAATCGAACGCCACGGCGAACTCCTCGCCCACCATTTCAATACGCGCAGGGTCGTCTTCATTATCAAACACTTCGACAGCCGGACGTGCAAGCGCGGGCATCGGCGCGGGGACGGCCTCGCGGAGCGTGAACTGCGCCCATGCGACCTCGTGCCCACGCTCAGCCCAGCTCTCATTAGTGGCAAGCGTGAAGGTGAATTCCACTACATAATCGCGCACTTTGCAAGTCGGCAGTTTTATAGGCAACTGCACATCAATGCTGGAGCCAGCTTTCACGGCGGCTACGTCAAGCGTCCCGGAGGCGATGGTCTCGCAATCTGCCATTAGGCGCCATGCACAGTCGAGTCCTTCGAGGGTGATGAAATCGTAGCGATTCGTGATTCGGTACTTGTTTTTCACGAGATCAATCGCCTCGACGAGCACTGGTTCATGCCACTTTTTGAGTTCAATGATCCCTGGAGTGGGAGTGCGGTCGGGTTGCACGAGGCCGTCGCAGACGAAATTGCCGTCGTTAGGCACATCTCCGAAATCGCCACCGTAGGCGTAATATAGACGCCCGTCTTCCGAGGTCTTGGCGATGCCGTGGTCGCACCATTCCCATACGAACCCGCCACAGCTGCGCGGATTGGAGCGGAAAGCCTCCCAATATTCCTTGACACCGCCCGGGCCGTTTCCCATCGCGTGGACGTATTCGCAGAGTATGAACGGGAGCTTTCCGTACACTTCCGGCGTCAGCTCAGCATCCTCTTCTTTGTAGACATCGTAAGACTTGACTGGCTCCTTTGCCTCTCCGATCATCTTTACAAAATCCTGACCAGGGTACATGCGGCTGTACATATCGGCGACATGAACGAGGTAGTCGCCTTCATAGTGGATTGGGCGCCCGGGGTCGAGAGCTCTGGCAACCTCTGCCATTTTGAGATGGTTGCATCCAAATCCAGACTCGTTGCCAAGAGACCATATCACGACAGATGCGTGGTTGCGATCGCGCAACACCATACGCTTCATACGGTCTACTATGGGTGCCTCCCATGACGGGTTGTTCGTGGGATTTCCGGGCCATTTTCTCCAGTCGGAAATGCTGAACCCGTGCGTCTCGAG
>JALHHX010000333.1 GCA_022837245.1 Lentisphaerota bacterium | reverse complement strand
GCTGCGGCTGGGCATCCCGCTGGCGGCGCAATTATTTCTGGACGACCGCGACCTCGAGGAGCTGATCGGGGCGGGGCTGATCCCGGTTGACCTCGATCGCCGGGCGGCGTTTGCCATTTGCGTGCAGAGCCAGATGGAGGTGCTCAACGCCATTGACCGCTTCGAGGACAGCAAGCGCAAGGTGCGGGTGGCGGCCGACCAGTTGCGGGCGGATGTGAATCTTATTGGGAGCGCGAGCCTCGCGTCGGAGCCTCCGGACGATTATACGAACTTCGATCCGGGCAAGGTGCAGTATAGCGCCGGGGTGCGCCTTAATTTGCCGCTGGATCGGCTGCGCGAGCGCAACCAGTACCGGAGGTCGCTGGTCGCGTTCGAGGCGCAACTGCGCGCGCTGAGCCTGACGCTGGACAACTTCCGGGATCGCCTGGATCGGGGGCTGCGGACGCTGGAGCAAGCCCGCCTCAACCATGTCAGCGCGGCGGAATCGTTGAAAGTCGCGCAGCGGCGGGTCGAGAACAACCTCATGCTGATGGAGGCCGGGCGCGCCACCATCCGCGATGTGCGTGAGGCGCAGGACGGACTGATCCAGGCGCAAAACAGCCTGGCCACGATTTACGCCCAGTATCTGACGGCGCGCCTGACGCTGCTGCTTAACGTGGGACTCATAGACACCCGGCCGGAGCGGTTCTGGCTGCAGGACCCGCTGCGCGAGCGGTTGACGCCGGAGCAGCGCGGGCCGTCGCCGCTGCGAATGCCGGACGACCAGGTGTTGCCGCCGGAAAACTTCTTGGAACCGACTTCATGAACGCGAGTAATCTTTTGGACAAACTTCCCCCGGTGCTGCGGCGCCGTCCGGTTCTGTTCGGGGCCGCCGGGCTGGTGTTGCTGGTGCTGGTCATTCTGTGGCTGCGCCCGGCCCGGCCCGCGGTGGAGCCCACGGCCTACTACGAGGTCAAGCGCGGGGATTTCACCGTCTCCGTGGTCGAGGGCGGCACGCTTTCGGCGGTGAGCGAGTATAGCATTCGCAGCGAGGTGGAGGGCACCGCGCGCATTATTTCCATCGTGCCGGAAGGCAGCTATGTGAAGAAGGGCGACCTGCTGGTCGAATTGGATTCCGCCTCGGCCCAGGACCAGGTAAACCAGCAGCAAATCAACTACGAGAAGGCCAAGTTCAGCGTGGAGCAGGCGCTGGCGCAATTGGAGATACAGAAGAGCGCGACCAACAGCGAGTATCTGGCGGCGGAACTCAAGCTGAAGCTGGCGCGGATTGACCTGGAAAAATATGAGCAGGGCCAGCGGTTGGTGGACCTGGTCGAGGCCAGCAACAAGCTCGTGCAAGCCCAGGCCCAGTTAATGGTGAACATGGATACGTACCGCAATTCCACCAACCTGGCCGCCAAAGGATATGAGACCAAGCAGAAGGTGGATAGCGA
>JALHHX010000332.1 GCA_022837245.1 Lentisphaerota bacterium | reverse complement strand
CCTTGGCTTTGCCGATCTTGCCGCGGATTTTAGTCATCTCCACATCAATAACCAGCACATCGCCCGGCAGCACCGGCTTGCGCCATTTTACATCCTCGGCCGACATGAAATAGGCTATCTTGCCCGCGTTTTCCGCGCTTTTCATCATGATGATGCCGGCCACCTGGGCTATGGCCTCCAATTGCAGCACGCCGGGCATTACCGGGTGACCGGGGAAATGTCCCTGGAAGTAGGCTTCGTTGATGGAGACATTCTTGATGCCGATAATATGGGAGCCTTCGATCTTCGCAACGCGATCCACCATCAGAAACGGATAGCGGTGCGGCAGCAGCTTCATCACCCCCTGGATGTCTATGGCGCTTTCCTGCGGTTGCGTCTCATCCGCGGCCGCGGCGGGCGGGGGCGCCGTTTTCGGAGCCGGCGGAGGAGGAGCAAAGGTCTGCGCGGCAACCACCGGCTTGCGCATTTGCGCGATTATGCGCCGCAGCAGCTCACAGTTGGCCGCATGACCCGGCCGGACCGCGACCAGGTGCCCGCGCAGCGGCCGGCCCAACAAGGCAAGATCGCCGACGATATCCAATATCTTGTGGCGGACAAATTCATCCGGGTAGCGCAACGGTTCGGTGGTCAGCACCGCATCATCCCGGATTACCACCGCGTTTTCCAGGCTGCCGCCCTTGATCAGCCCATGGTTGATCAGGTAGGCGATTTCCTCGTAAAAACAGAACGTGCGCGCATGGGCCAGGTCCCGTTCCCAGGTTGTGGGCGTCAGTTCCACGCTGTAAAACTGGGTGAACCGTCCCTGCTTGTCCGCGCTCGTGCAGGAAATGCGAAAGGCCTCGTCCGGGAAGAGCGTCATCACCGTTTCCCCCATCTCCAGCTGGATGGGCTCGGTCACCTTGTAACACTCGCGGCGTTCGTCCTGGGGCACGATCCCGGCTTCCTGAATCAACTTACAATATTCCCGCGCACTGCCATCGCCAATGGGCGGTTCGTTGGCATCCAGTTCCACGATGGCGTTGTCAATGCCGTAGCCGGCAAAGGTCGCCAGCACGTGTTCCACCGTATGCACGCGGGTGTGGCCCCGGGCCAAAGTAGTCGAGCGATTGTTATCAACCACGTTTTCCGCAATCGCCTCGATTTCGGGTTTGCCCTCCAGGTCCACGCGCCGAAAGCGGATGCCGGTGTTGGGGGGAGCCGGCAGGAAGGTCATCGAGACCCGGTTGCCACTGTGCAAGCCAATGCCGGCGAAGCTCGCCGTTCCTTTCAATGTTTGCTGCTGTGCCACCTCGGAAAATTAGCAAGCCCGCCGCCGGCTTGGCAAGCCGCGGAGAACGCCAGCCAGCCGGCGGGGGCATCTCTATTTTTAGCAACGCAACTGTTTTTCAGATGCCTTTGATTGGAAACGAGCCGCTCCGAAACTGAGACGCGCCTCAGAAAACCGAAGACGACCGCCAGAAACTGCAGCCCCAGCTTTGTGGGTTCCGCCAACGCGGCCGTTCCCTGGGGCTTTGCGCCGGGCTTCCGATTAGCCTACCGGTTGCCGCCGGAGATTTCCCACTAGCCCTTTCTGCTTTTACCGGGCCGGGGCTTGAACAATTCCATCTGCGGCTCTTTGAAGAAATCGTAGTTTTTGAGGATGCGAATAAGCTGGAGCACGTCCGACTTCTGGTAGTTGAAATTGGGGGCGGTTTTGCTAATCAAATCCGCCAGCATCGTCCGGAAGGGGATTACCGCGTCAATGCCCTTGGAACGCAGCAGCGCAATGCTCTCGTCCCGGGCCGCCGCAGTCTGCGGCAGGGCGGGAACCACCAGCACCTTCAGCGGCGTGTCCTCTTTGCCAAAGGCGCGGGCCGCCTGCCGAAAGACCCGCGGTTCCACAAAACGGAAGATGCCGGGCGAGGCTTCCAGCCGCGCCGGACTGAAAGTGTCCGTATGCCAGCCTTTGACCACTACAATCGCGCGCTCGATAAAGGACAACTCGGGCGAGCCGAGCACAAAGGGCAGCTCTCCCATAGCAGGCTTGGGATGCGGATTAAGCACGAAAAAGTCAATATCGTCATCTTCGTTCCGCCGGGTTTGACCGACATGTTTGCGATGCTGGCGAACGAGGAATTCGTGCAACTCGAAGTATTCGCGAACAAGGGTTTCGCTGACCGCAGACATGTTAAACGTGGGAGGGTGTGGGGTGAGGGGAATGCGCCGCCGCAACGCCGGGGCGCGGGCATGCTGATCCGCCTTCGGCCTGGCCG
>JALHHX010000331.1 GCA_022837245.1 Lentisphaerota bacterium | reverse complement strand
TAAAGCCGCGCGGCTTGCGCGGTCAGTTCCGACGTGGTAATGTTTTCCACGGTTACACCTCCATAGAAAGTGAGAGTGCTAGTGATTTCAATTCTTGTTCCAACTCCGTCCGCTTGGCGTCCAGGTGCGTGTCTTCCGACGGCGCGGCCTCTGTGTCAGGCGGGACAATCGCGTCAGCGGCATCAGCCGACGCGGCTTGTTTTGTGTCATCCTCTACCTCAGTCGCGCTTTCCGTTTCAGGCTCAGGTGGGAAAGCGACTTCGAGCAGGTCGCTCAAGGCTTGAATCGCGGCGCGGATTTTGTCTGCGCTCGCTTGCGACAAGACGCGCCCGCTTTTGACTTGCGGCGCATCCTCCACGGCCTTGAGCAACGGGCTAACGATGGTATCGTCTTCAAACTCGCGCGCCATGCGCGTATACCAGCGGTTGATGGTTGCCACGACGCGCTCACGGTCAGCCTCTGGAATGTCGGCTTGCAACACGCCCCGCCCGCCGGCAGCGGCGAAAATGCCACGCGGCACGGCGGTCAGTTCGCCGCCGATCACGTCGCAATAGGGCAACTTGTAGCTGGTCAGGTTTTCCGGCGCCTCTTCGTCATGCCAGAGGAAGGCGCGCGCGAAGAGCCGCCAGTCGGGATTATCGCCGTCCACGCCCGCCAAAGCCCGCACGCGCCCCAGAGCCTCGCCCGAATCCCACGGGCGCTCGCGGTCGGCTAGCGGCAAGTCGCCATGATACGGCGTCGCGGTCTTGAGTGCTACTGTTGCGGTCGCTGAGTTCATTCCCCAGATGACGGGTCCATATTCCCACAGGCGCACCTCTTTTAATTTGCGAATCGTGCGCCCATCAGCAGCCTTGACGAACTCAACTTGAACTGCATCATAAGCGAATGAATATTCCGTTACCGCGCCGCTGGCAATACGCTTGAATGCGCCAGCGCCTTCAGGAGTATCGAGCAGGTATTGCGTCTTGGTCCACAAACCGCCGGTAGCATCCGGCGCTTTTGCCAGTACCTCAATCGGCAACTCGGTGCGCCCAAGTTCACGTGCCTCTAGCGGCTTGCCAATCACACGCATGATTGAATCCATGTTGTGATTGTCAAGCACGCGCACGCGGTTAAAATGCTCTGCTAGTGTCTTAGCAAATGCGCCAGGGATAACAACATCATCCCCGCTGTCTAGATTACCAAAGACGGCAACGACTGCTTCCACGATGCCGGTTAGCGGATCGCTTGCCGTTATTACCGCTGGAAATGCTTTAGTCTCTTTTGGTTTGTTTGTCATGTCACCTCCGCAAAACGAAAACAGGCGCACAACCAAAATGGTCATGCGCCTGTTTGCGCCCGATGAGCCTTTGCCCATCCACCTCCACTGTGTGGATTGCTTTAATTATACCACGAAAACAGGCGTTAAAGCCTAATGGTCAACCTTTGCAAGTGCCGA
>JALHHX010000002.1:51077-52769 GCA_022837245.1 Lentisphaerota bacterium | reverse complement strand
GGCGATGTGGAAGAACTTGCGCAGATGGCAGCCCTTCTCGTCGGGGCAGCCGTTGCAGACCCCGCCCGTGCGCCGGCGGCGCTTCGGGCATTCGATGAACTCGCACTTGCCGCGGAACTGGGTGCATCGTCTGAGTTCGCACAGCGAGCATTTGACGAGGCATCCCTTCATGTCCTTGCAGAGCCCGCGGATCTGGCACGTCTGGCGGTGGACGCACTGGTTGCCACGCCCGTAGAGACCCTTGGTGCTCAGGCAGGTGTGCTTCTTGAGTTCGCGGGCGAGGGTGGATGTGGAGCGATCAAGCAGCTTGCCGATCTGCTTGAGGGACTTGCCCATGCGAAGTCCCGCCTCGAATGTCGCCCGGTCTGCGGGCGACATGTGTTTTTTTCCTTTTGTCATTGTTTCTATCCTGTGTTCCCCTGGGTGTAAAGAGTTTTTTTCTGGGGTTTGGTTTACCCTGCCGTAGTTGACAGGGATGCGGGGAAAGCATACCGCCGCCGCCGGGTCAAGTAAATGCCACCACCCCCTGGGGGGTGGGCACTGGAAGACGATCGGAACCAGATGGAAAAATCCTGCCCCGCTGCTTCCGCCTAGGCAAAGCAAATGCAACCCGCCCTTTTCGGGCGGATTGAATGCAACCGACTGCATCGACAAAGTGAATGCCACCCCTCCGCCCTCCGGGGGGTTGCATTCACTTTGTCCGCTCACCAAGAAAATCCAAAAGAACTTCAGCCTCTGGCACAAGTGGATCAAATAGTGTAGAATCACGCCAATGAAGATAAAACCGAAAAAAAACGTGTGGACTGTGGCGAAAGCCGAGGCGGGCATGTCACTGCAGGAGTTCATAGCAGCGCGCATGAACGCCTCCAAGCGCGTCGCAAAGCAGCACATCGATGCGAAAGTGGTACGAGTTAACGACAAGAACATCTGGATAGCCAGACACGCCCTGAAACAGGACGACGAGGTGGCCGTGCTGGCTTCCGTAGTCTCCCCCACCGCTACCTCCAACCGCATCAAGAAGGTTAAGATTCTTTTTGAAGATGCCGACTACATTATAGTCGACAAGCCACGTGGAGTCCTCGTAAACGAAGCAGATTTCAGTCTCGAAACCATAGTCAGAGAACAAACTGGCATAGATACAATCCAAGCTTCGCACAGGCTTGACCGCGATACCACTGGCTGCCTTATGATGTCTAAGTCGCAGGCTGCGCACGAAGCAGTTGTGGAGGTTTTTAAACAGCACAAGGTCGCCAAGACATACCGCACTGTCGTTTACGGGCGCTGGGATGCCCGCTCTACCACTATCGAGCTACCCATCGATGGCGAACGCGCCGTCTCCAACGTGCGCTGCATCCGCGCCAACCATGATTGCAGCCACCTCGCCGTACGCATCGAAACAGGACGCACGCACCAGATCCGCCGCCACTTGGCAATGGCACGCCACCCTGTTGTCGGAGACTTGCAATATGGACCCAAGATAGTCGAAGACGAACGCCTTCGCGCTCTGACATACCCGCTGTTGCACGCCGTGGAACTCGAAATGGAACACCCCGCTAAAGGCAGTCTGCTGCGTGTTTTCGCACCAGTGCCTCAGGACTTCCACAAATGGCTCACGGCCCTCAAGCTCCAGCCCGCGAGGTAAATCTTACTTCTGGGCGGTTAGCGGCGGGGATTGTTCGGACTTTTCCGGAC